>JAURLY010000279.1 GCA_030830945.1 Gammaproteobacteria bacterium
AGAACAGGCATCCAGAACATGCATGCCAGGCTTAAGTTGAAGCAGTGGGGCACAGAGTTGGGCGGCTTCATCCTGAACACTGCAACTGCCCTCAAAGAATCCCGGCAGTGCTGAAACCGCAACGGATTGATCCAGTCTTATGGATGCATCGCCCAGACTTCCGGCCTGAGCCTTGATCCCGGATTCTGCTAGTAAATTGAGGTAGCCCCCGCGAGTGTTTTTTTGGCAATTAACCCTGAGACACATGGGTGGGTATTGGTTAGCTGTTTCGACGATCTGATCAAGCTTTTCAGGCCAGGCCGCTTGCCACTCCTTAAATAACCATTCCGGGAGGGACGTCTTGTACGCTAATTCCTCTTCAAGTGATATATCGATTTGGTCTTTCTGTCGCAGGTAATTGCGCAGGATGGCGTTGGTTAGGCCGCGGGCCCAGTTTTTTCCAAGACCTGACACGGCCTCAACAGTTTGATCTAGGGCGGCGTGATCCGGAATACGCATAAAAGCTAACTGATATAGGCCAATCAGCAAAAGCGCCCTGACATCTGCATCCTGGGATTTAAGATGATTTTTTAGCAAAACGTCTAGAATCATATTTAGACGTGGAAATTGCCTTAGCGTGCCATAACAAAGCTCCGCATATAGCCCCTGATCTGCGGGATCTTCCATTTTAGCTAGCTGTAAGGCGCCTTTATGATTCAGAACCGGGGCAAGAGTCTGAGCAGCTCGGGCGCGAACGCTAAATGGTTTCAGGGCATCTTCTCCGGAATAGAACTGAATTGAGAACCGGGTTTAAACAAATCGGGATAACCCCGCAGAATATCATCCACAGGTAATACTTTTTTACCGGGCATTTGCAGGTACTTGATACGTAAAGCCCCCCGAACGGTTTGCACATCCAGGCCATGTTGGGTCGCTGCGATAATTTCCCCAGGCTGGTAGGTAGAGTGCGACTCCAACACAAAGGCCTGGTGTATTTTGATACGCAGGTCATTTAAATCAGAATAACAGATAGGAAAAGGATTAAACGCCCTTATTTTACGGTCGAGGCTGGCGGCATCCATTGACCAGTCAAGCTGGCCTTCCGGCTTCTGGATTTTGTGTGCGTAAGTGGCCTGGGAATCGTCCTGAGGCTGCGGATGTAATTGCCCTGTTTCGATCAGCTCCAAAGTTTTTAACATTACCGGTTTGCCAATATCTATTAGTTTGTCATGCAAGTCGGCGGCGTTATCTCTTGAATCGATAATACAGCTGGTTTTTAGCAGCATATCACCCGTATCCAGACCCTGATTCATTTGCATTATGGTAACTCCTGATGAGGAATCACCAGCTTCAATGGCGCGCTGAATTGGCGCCGCGCCGCGCCATTTTGGCAGCAGTGACGCGTGAACGTTGATGCACCCATATTTGGGTGTGTCTAGAACCTTCCCAGGTAAGATTAGTCCATACGCGGCCACAACCATTAGGTCTGGGCGAAGAGATTCCAGCTGTTCAATGCTGTCAGAAGTCTTAAAGTTTTCTGGCTGGTAAATCGGCAGTTGATACTTGATAGCAAGCTGTTTTACCGCGCTTGGCTGGAGTTTTTTTCCGCGGCCTGCGGGTCGGTCGGGTTGGGTATAGACCCCAACCACATGCTGGTTATTTTCGATGAGCCCCGCCAGATGTTGCGCGGCAAATTCTGGTGTACCAGCAAAAACAATACGAAGAGAGCCGCGATTAGCAGGTTTGTTCATGGTGTGCGGCCCAAAGTTCGGAAATTAAGGTGATTAGGCGCGCTTGCGCTGTTGTTTTTCCAGTTTGGAGCGAATCCTCTGGCGCTTTATGGGCGAAATGTAGTCGACAAATAATTTTCCATCCAAATGGTCGATCTCATGCTGGACACAGACCGCCAGCAGGCCCTTTGGCTCCATCACGTAGGGCTCTCCATCAAGCCCTATGGCATTAATCCGGATATGAGCCGGTCTGTTTACCTCTTCAAAAAATCCCGGAACGGAGAGGCAGCCTTCTTCATATCCCTGGGTTTCCTGATCCAAAACCTCAATTTCCGGGTTGATAAAGACGTGAGGATCAGACTTATCCTCTGAAACATCAATCACAAGAATACGTTCATGGACATTAACCTGGGTAGCAGCGAGACCAATGCCAGGTGCTGAATACATGGTCTCCAGCATGTCTTTAGCAAGTTTTCTGATACGGTCATCGACCTTCTCCACAGGCTTGGCTACTGTGCGTAAACGGGGGTCGGGGAACTCTAAAATTGGTAAAAGGGCCATGGTCTGTCCGTTGTACTGAGACTTAGGTCTAAAATATATGCGGTTTTTAATGCCATAATTCAACTGGCACTACCAAAGACTATATTATAACCTGCTTGCATAAGTGCTGTTATCACTGGGTTCTCTGGATGAAAAAAAGACAAACAATTTGCAGCCGAGTTATTTTAATTGCAGCCTGTGCTTTACTTGCAGGGGCAGTTAATGCTCAGGTATTAAGAACCGGGCACCCGGAAACCTATGTTGTTCAGCGTGGGGACACCCTTTGGGATATATCCGCCCGGTTTCTCGAAGATCCCTGGTTATGGCCCGAAATTTGGCACATCAATGAACAAGTGGCCAATCCGCATTTAATTTATCCCGGACACGTTCTGCGGTTGATATACGTTAATGGAAAGCCGCAATTGGTACTTGATCGGGGTGAAGTTAAGCTGAGTCCGCAAATCCGCGAAACAGCCCATCCGCAGGCGATTGCTTCAATTCCTCTTGATGCCATCCGAGATTTTTTCTCCAAAAACCAGGTGGTCACGGAAGAGCAACTTGAGTCTGCTCCATACATGGTCGCAGGCCCTGATGGACGAATCATGGTCGGTATGGGAGACCCGCTTTATGCACGTGGTAGCAGTGAACCGGGCGTAAATGTCTACGGAATTTTTAGTTCCAGTGAAGAATATCGCGATCCGGAAACTGGTGATTTGCTTGGTGTAAGGGCAGAAGCT
The DNA here is from genome assembly GCA_030830945.1 of Gammaproteobacteria bacterium. Taxonomy (GTDB): domain Bacteria; phylum Pseudomonadota; class Gammaproteobacteria; order Pseudomonadales; family GM7GCV1; genus GM7GCV1. The sequence goes on from JAURLY010000279.1 coordinate 2,987, forward strand.
AAAGGCACAGCACGATTTATGAGTAGCTCTAGTGACGTTATGCGGCTAAATGTTCTCGAGAGCTATGCTGAAATATCACTTGGAGACCGTTTCTTCCCATTGGAACAGGATCAGCTGGATCCACAAATCTTCCCGGCAGTTCCCGAAAATATACTGTTTGGTGAAATTATTTCCGTTGAGGGAGGTGTTAGCCAAATTTCCTCATACGATGTCGTGGCGATCAATCGTGGGCGCGATTCCGACCTTGAAGTAGGCCATTTACTGGCGATTATGGAAGAGGGAGAGGTTGTTCGCGATAGAGTAGAAGGGGGCACGGTGAGATTGCCTGATGAACAGGCAGGCGTCTTAATGGTGTTCAAAATCTATGAGCGCATGAGTTTCGGTCTGGTGCTTTCTGCAGATAAGGTTCTATCCGTAGGGTATCCGGTTACCAGCCTCTTTTCGCAGCAAGCGTACGAAGAACACCGAATGGAAGAAATTCAGCGACGTAGTGAGCGCGGGACACTATTTGACGTAAAAATGCCAAAAATATTCAAACCAATATCAGAAATGTTTGATCCGGGCACTCGACCCAGCGAGTAAATGTAGAGAATTAAGCCTTATGCTGCGATAGCAGGCATATCGACACAGGATGTGTTGATAAAGCTTATCAGGGAAGATATATGAATTTTGCACTTCTAAGTAAAATGATGGCGCTGTCGAACCAAAGCCTATGCTCTGCAATAAAGGCGCTTGGATCCATAGAGCTGATATTTGATGCACATAGGGATGATCTGGGTCTTTGGTTCAGCCAAAAAGACACTCAGTTGATTCAGCAGTGGCGCCAATCCACCCGCCCTCCAAAAAAGTACCCCGAACTTGAAGCAATATTGTTAGCTGAGGGTGCCAGCCAGTTGGTTCTGGGAGACGGCGACTATCCTTCTACACTTGC
>JAURLY010000280.1 GCA_030830945.1 Gammaproteobacteria bacterium
ATACAGGAAAAACTGAATCAGTGTGGAGGTAAGCCGGGCATCCCAAACCCACCAGGTTCCCCAGGTAGGCTTGCCCCAGATCGCGCCTGTCAGCAACGCCAAAAGCGTAATTGCCGCGCCAAAGGGCGCGGCTACCTTAATAAAAATATCGGCGAGTTTAATGCGCCATACAAGGGAAACCAGTCCAGCCAATGCCATAAATAGAAACACCGACTGGGCCAAAATAGCGGAAGGAAGATGAATGTAGAAAATTCGAAAACTGTTGCCTTGCTGATAGTCTGGAGGAGCAAACGCCAACCCCCAAATAACGGCAACCGGAATCAGGGTAAACGCCAAGCCTGCCAGCCATGGCAGCCAGGATTCACTCATCTGGTAAAACCATTTTGGAGAGGTCCATTTATGGAACCAGCGCCAGATACTTTTCATTTAACTCTCAACAAGCCTTCTATTAATCACAAGAGACAGCAATTCGTACGGCCGATGCTGTCGCCAAGGGAGCCAGACAAATCCCGGCTACGGCAAATGCAGCCAGCCACAGCAGTTGTCCAGCGGCTGGCAATCCCTGGGATGCAGCAACAACTGCACTGCTCCCAAAGATAATAACGGGCATAAACAAGGGCAAAACCAAAAGTGCCACAATGACCCCGCCTTTGCGAAGCGAAACCGTTAGAGCCGCCCCTACGGAACCAAGCATTGCTAAAACTGGCGTACCCAATAACAAGCTTATAAGCATTGTAGGCATTGCCTCATAGGGTAAAAACAACATCAAACCCAGCAAAGGTGAAATTAACACCAAGGGCAACCCAGACATCAGCCAGTAGCAACCTATTTTTATCAGCATCAACAAATACAAAGGCTGGTCCCCAAATGCCAGCTGCTCCAGACTACCGTCGTCGTAGTCGTGACGAAACAGCATGTCCAGTGACAGCATGGAAGCCAGTGTGGCAGCCACCCAAAGAACTCCTGGAGCAATCAGTTCAAGTCTCTCGGCCTGCGGTGACACTGCCAGTGGAAATAATGAACATACCAGCACAAAGAACAGCAATGGATTTACCAATTCCTGTTTACGTCGGTAGAGCAATTTTAATTCGGTAGTTACCAGTTCTTTCATTACGAACTCTCCACCGAACCGGGTTTATCCAGATCAACAACCCGTGGTTGCTGCCCATCAAACTCTATTTTTTGGTGTGTGGTAAACAGCACCGTGCCGCCTTCACGGGCGAACTTTTCGATCCACTGACTTAATATTTTTACTCCATGCACATCCACTGCAGTGAATGGCTCGTCCAACACCCACAGCTTGGCTCTGGAGATCGCCATACGCGCCAAGCCAACCCGACGTTTTTGCCCGGCGGATAACTGGGAACATGGCTCATCTTCATGGCCGGAGAGGCCCAGCGCACACAGGGCAGATATTAGATCTTCATCAGTGCTACTGTTGACCTGGGTCGACTGCAGGTTGGCATACCAGCGGAGATTTTCCAGAGGGGTCAGTTGGAATCTCACTGCTGGCTTGTGGCCCAAATACAAAACTTCATCGGAATATACGTGCGCACTTTGCACTTCATGTCCCTGCCAGGAATAGGTTGCTTGCTGGGGGAACAGAAGACCAACCAAAGAGCGCATCAAACTCGTTTTTCCTGCCCCATTGGCACCGCCAAGTTGAACAATTTCTCCGGCATGTAGCCGCAGTGAAAACTGTTCAAATAGCAGGCGATCGCCCCTTTCCAGGGTTAAATCACTGAGTTTAAGAAGAGTATTGCTCATTTGGGTTGTATGAATAAAACAGGCGGCATTATACCTGTTCGAATCAAACTCCCCAGCCAGCCAGGGAAATTTGTTTAGTGGATTGAAAAACCTTCAATATCTGCGGCTTCAGCGAGTAGTGCCCAGTTTAGCGACCGGACTTCTGGTGCCTGCGGGCCTGACGCAATCATATGTTGCACCAGATTCACTGTGTTGCGCTCACCTTTAAGAACAACCTCCACAGATCCATCATCCAGGTTTTTAGCCCAACCGATCACATTGTTTTCCTGGGCAAGTTGTTTAACAAAAGCACGGAAGCCTACTCCTTGTACTCGTCCACGGACATTTCCTTTTACCGCATATTCCATCACTCATTTCCTCCATTTAGTTAACACAGCTTCCAGCGATTCTTTCGTTTGAGGGCCGTAAAGCATCTCCTTGAATTCGCCTTGCTCTAGCACAACCGTTCCGGGTAGAACTTCGGGGCGAGCATAACCAAACTCAATAGATGGATCTTCGACCAGAGCGGGAATTTCGACACCGATTTCTTCTATCTGCTGACGTAATTCATCAACCGTCGGGTTGTCATAATTCACCGCGTAAACTTCGACAATAGTCTGATGCTCCTCACGAAACTCCGCGAGCTCAGGCATTTCTTCCAGACATGGCAAGCACCAGGTAGCCCAGTAATTAATCATTATCAAGCGATCATCTTCACGCAGACTGGCTGCGTCGCCGCTCAAAACTTCAAACTTGCGTTCGCTACTGCACGACCACAGGGCTCCAATGGTTAGTAAAAGTATACCGATACGAGCCATCGCTTTTAATTTCATATAGTTCTCTACCCAGGATTGTCAGGGATTAATCTGACTCTGTTGATTCTTGACCGGCTGTAAATAATTGTTCGACCGTCACATCAAACAATTGGTCGCTCTTTTGCTGATCTTCCTTGACCAGGGATGAATACTGCTTCCACCAATCATGAGCATCTTCGTTTTGGACGGTTCCCGGCATGGTCAGGTCATCTGTTACCGGGTTTTGCATAAGGTGGTTCAAGTCCCTAAGTTTTAATGTATTCAACGATCGAAGCAGAAGATAATTGCCAGACTCGGCAACACTAATAATCTTGCGCTGCAGAAAATCATCTCGAATTGCACTCCACTGATCCGATGTCAGCCCCGCTTTTCGGCACAGGTTATCCGATACTTCTTGCCCTTGACGCTGCGCATCCCAAAAAAGCCAAAGTGCATAAACTGCTGCCATTCTACGTGGAAGGGGCTGTTTTGATTCAGCACGAAAGTTTTCCGTTGCCCGAACGAACTCTGCTCCACCCAGAACAATCATCCAGGACAAATATACCCATACAAGAAATATAGGAAGAGTCGCGAAAGCCCCGTAAATACTGGTATACGCAGAATTTGCGACAAAGTAGCCAAAGCCTGTTTTGGCAACCTCAAAGGCTATAGCCGCAACCAGCCCGCCTGTCACCGCATTGCGAAAAGCTACTTTGCAGTTGGGGACTACGATGTACATCAGGGTAAAAGCCGACGCAGTCAGCAACCAGGGTAAGTAGCCAAATACCAGACTTAATGCACTGGCCCCAAGATCCCCTTCGAACAGCCGGACAGAAAGAAGATAGGTACTCATTAGCAGTGCCGCACCCAGCAAAAACGGCCCCATGCTCAACATGGCCCAGTACAACAGAAATGCCGAAACACCTCGCCGCGGTCCCGGAGTTTTCCAGATTCGATTAAATACCCGTTCAATATTTCGCAGCATCATATAGGCCGTGACCACCAGGATGCCCACACCCACGAGGCTAAGGCGACGAGCCTGGGTTGAAAACTGCTCAAGGTATGACTGTACTTCCAAGCCGGCACTGGGAAGAAAATTATCAAAGATCATTTCCCTTACCTGCAGCCCAACATCATTAAACGCAGGAACAAGGGTGAACATGAAAAAAGTCACTGTCATCATTGGGACAACAGCAAAAAGCGATACATAGG
>JAURLY010000281.1 GCA_030830945.1 Gammaproteobacteria bacterium
CCAGTTTCTCTGGTTTAACTTCTGCCAAATCGCGATATTGAGAATAATCGTTCGCTACGTTGTACAACTCCCATTTGTCTCGCTCAAACTCGCCGGTAGCATTAATTAGTTCCCAAGGCACGCTATGCATCGCGGCAGCCATCCAGCCTTCATGATAGATAGCGCGTCTTCCCTCTACCTCAAAGTATTGGGTTGTTCTTCTGTCAGCCGCGTCCTTATCGTTAAAGGTGTACGCCATGCTTACACCAGCTATCGGTATCTGAGGAGCGCCAAGAACTTCAGTCGGTTCTGGTATGTTCGCTACTTCATAAATTGTTGGTGCTATATCGATGACATGATGGAATTGCTCACGGACTGATCCAGGCTCTGTAATTTGATTAGGATAGCTGATGATTACGCTGTTTTTAGTTCCGCCATAATGCGACGCAACCCTTTTCATCCACTGAAACGGAGTGCTCCATGCCCAAGACCACGGCACGCCATAATGATTCTCATGTTTGTAGCTGCCCAATTCGTCCAATACCTTGTATTGCGCTTCAATATTCGACTTCAATCCATTTTGCGTCAGCATATTATTTTCGGTACCGGTCATACTTCCTTCAGGCGACGCACCATTATCACCAGTAATGTAGATAATCATCGTGTTCTCGCCACCAGGAAGAGATCGGGCGGCCGCTAACAACCTGCCTATATGGTGATCTGCATGAGCCAAATAACCCGCGACTACTTCAGCCTGCCTTGCGTAGACTATTTTCTCTTTCTCTGACATTGACTCCCAGGAAGGAATCGATTCAGGCCGCGGAGTTAATTTTGCGTTCGCGGGAATAGTCCCCAGTTCTTTCTGCCTATTAAATGCCCGTTCTCTATATACATCCCAACCCTCATCGAAATGTCCTCTAAATTTCTCGATCCACTCTTTGGGAGCATGGATTGGCGAATGGACTGCACCCGGGGCGAAATGCATGAAATAAGGTTTGTCTGGCGCGATGGATTTTTGCTGGGAAATCCAGCCAATTGCCTGATCGACCAAGTCTACCGTTAGGTGATATCCGTCCTTATAAGAATAAGGCGGCTCAACAGGAGTGGTATTTTCCCACAATTGAGGTTGATACTGGCTAGTTTCCCCGCCAAACCATCCATAGAAATACTCAAAACCCAGCCCGGTTGGCCAGAGATCATAAGGACCAGATGGATTCACTACCCAATCCGGGGTGTTGTGCCACTTGCCAAACAGTGACGTGTTATACCCATTTAGTTTCAAAACCATGGGCAGTGTTGCTGCCTCAGAGGGAATAATGCTGTTGTAACCGGGGTACCCGGTAGACATCTCAGTGATAGTTCCGAATCCTACTTGGTGATGATTTCTGCCGGTCATCAAGGCAGCTCTGGTAGGGGAGCAGATACTCGTTGTGTGAAAATTATTGTAAAAAAGCCCCTCCTTGCTCAGCTTGTCTAACTCTGGTGTAGCGATCAGCCCACCGTTAACGCCCAATTGCCCAAAGCCTACGTCATCTAGCATCACAAGAATGACATTGGGCGCCCCTTCCGGTGCTCGAATTCCTTGCTGAAAACTTTGTTTAGAGTTTTTGTAAGTGGTTCCAATCTCTCCTTGAAATTTCTCGGCTATGGGGAGTACGGACCTATCGGGTTCTTGAGCATTAACACCGCCGATTCCCAGAATAATCGTGAAGGTTAACGTTGCCGTGAAAAATTTCATTTCTATTTCTGCTCCAGAGTATTGGAAATTGTGCTTTTAAGTCGCCGTTTAATCACCCTTTGAGGCAGGGTTGCCTTACCGTAGTACAGGTCAGAGAAGGCGGTTATGTCGTTATAGGCAGCCCAGACAGCGCCTCCTTCATCTTCGAACACGAGTAGTTTTTGACAAAAAGCATCGAGTCCCAATTTGGGCGTGCTTTTCATCGCTTCGGCTCCAGGCTCAGGAGCGCCAAATAATAGAAGTCGTGTAGGATTTAACTCGATGCCAAGTTTGTTAGCATCATCCTGGAAGTCCAGTTCACCAAACCATATTGTGTCCGGTAGTGAGTTAATAGTTGCTTTCAGTTTTTCTATCGTAGTTCCAAAGTCGAAGTCAGATTTTATTTTTACAATCGCAAAGCCTTTTTCTATCAGTTCTGTTTCAACTTCTGAGATCGTGGAGTTGTCGACTAAATTCAAAACTGAATTCAGTTTCTCCGAGTAATTCACCAGCAAACTGTCAGGTAAGTCATGGCGGCTCGCGATGAATTCGGCAGACGTGAAGGCCAATATTGCATCATCGCCACCAGGCTCAGAATACGCCAGCAATTTGAAAGGAAGATCGAGCGCGATCAATTGATCATTATTTTCAAGAATTATTGAATTGACTTCTGGGTCTGAAAATAACGTCGCTATCGCGGGTGGCGTATACGCATTTTCCTTTTGCGCCATTCTGTGATGATCTAGAGATAGCTGCCAGTCATACGGTGCTATCGCGGCCTTTATTTGATGATCTAACGCATCCACTTTGGCAGAAATTTCGGATATTGCGCTCGCATCTTGCCGGGGCTCTTCCGTACAGGATAGAAGTGCAAATAGTGTGGCGGTGATTAGGGCTCGTTGATAGGAATTCATAACGAAACGGTGCTCATTTCTTTGAAAGAATCACTTCCTCAGTCTGCTAAATGCCCTTATTTAGTCGCTGGAACTGTTTTCAATCACCCAGTCAGAGACCATTGACGCAAATTCATCGCTTCTGTCCTGGTATGAAAAATGCCCGCAGTTTTCGAAAACAGTAAGTTTGCTTTTTGGAAGAAGCTCGTGAATTTTTTTGCCTGTCTGGACGAGCAGCAACTGATCGAGGTCTCCCCAGAAAATTTGTATGGGTATTTTGATTTCTGACAGGCGCGGCTGGATTGAGTCAATTATTTCCGGATAGGTGCGAAACCACTCCATGACAGAACCGATCCTGCCTTTATAGGAGGAAACGTAGTCGGCGAGCTCTTCGGTACCTGGGGTGTAATTGACATAGCAAAGCTTGTTTGCTCCCGCCACAAATGTCCCAGCTCCACCAATTCGAAAAATGAGGCGCCACATAGCTGAATCAACCATGCGATCTATGATGGAACCGTTGAATGTAGGTGATATGCCTGGGCCATCTCCGATTACAAGGCTTTTTGCACGGCAGTCACCTCGCAACGCGTAGTGAAGCGCTACCGGCATACCAATATCGGGGCCGACCAGGTGGAAATCAGAGATGTGCATCTGGCTTACAAACTCCGCAAGAATTCGACTTTGAGTTTCCGTATTCATCACTTCGGCGCCGCCTTCACTGCCACCGAACCCAGGGAGATCATAAGCAAAGAGCTGGAAATTCTGGGCAAGTAGCGGCCAGATTTGCTCATAGCACAAGATGCTTTGGGGTAAAGGATTGAGCAGCAAAATGGTTGGCTTGCCTTCCGAGCCGCCTCGTGCGAAACGAATACTCTTGCCTTCTATCTGCGTGTACTCAGGTTTGATATGAAAAACAGACTGCTTGTCTTGCATTCGCACCGTTGACTTTAGGCGTGCATTGCGAACAGCCTTGTATTCAGGCGTTATCAACATCAACGCACTTGCGACAAAGCGATCAAGCGCATTTATTTGATTGTGTTTCTTACTCATCGTATAAATCTCTATTTTGTGTGAAGCGGGTCAGGCAGTACTTTGGCGTGAGCTTCGTCCGGCCATTTCTGAACGTCAGGTAATCTTGGGCTGTTTTTCAAAATCAATGCCCTCCCAGAACCAAGGTCTGGACCGGCAGGAGCAGGGCTTGTATGCGCAGAATCATTGCGTGGACCACGCCAATGGTGTCGATGGCATGGAGCCCTAGCCGTTGCAAGGCGCCAATTTCAGGATCCTGCAAAGCCTCATGGTTGCTGGTGTAGGCATTGGCGATGCAGCTTCCACCCTGGGGCAGGTCGTCAAGCTGGCCGGGGTTGAGTGGCTCCATGATTACGGTGACGGAGCCCGGCTTAGCGAAGTTTTGCACATCGAGCAAGGTGTCGGTCGAGCGCACCTGGCCTGCGGCGATTACGTCCTGAACCTCGGTCACCACCACCGGTACGATCTGCCAGGGCTTAGCGATACAGGTGACCTCGCCGATCATACCCACCTTTAACACCTGAGCCCCGATCTGCCCAAAACCGGCTAACAGGCGAGTCACCTCGAGATCCGGCACTAGCACGCCGGCGGGTCTGAGCATCGGGTTGACCAAATCGCCCGGTTTCACCGCGAATTGCTGTACGACACCGGCTGCCCCTGCCACGATTAAAGTCTTCTCTAGCTCGATCTCGGCCTCTTTCAATGCCGCCTCTGCGCTCGCCTTCTGAGCGGGGAGCTTAAACTTAATCTCCGACTGGGTGGCTTCACGGCTCGCTAGTGCCGAGTCCAGGACGCCCTGCTCTGTGTCAACCCGGATACGCATCCGCTCGACCTCTCGATCCGAGAAAGTGTTGGCGGATTTGAGGTTTGCTTGTGCACGGGCCTCGTATTCCTCTAAGGCCTGCTGCAGCCTACCGCGCGCCTGGATAATGCGGCCATCCGCTTCCGCGAGCCTGGACTCGGCCATAATCATGTCGGCCTCGATTTCCGCTATACGCCGGCGGGCAGTCTCAACATCGGCTTGCTGCTCGGAACTGTCCAGCCTTAGCAAGGGCTGACCTTTTTCCACCCGTTGGTTGAGCTCGACGAAGGTCTCAGCCACTCGACCCTTGATCTGCGGTAGCACAGCCACCGTACGGAACACGGACGTGGCGGATTTTGTAGAGGGGTGATAGTAGAAAATCGCCGTGATCAGGCTTACGGTCAGAATCAGGCATAGCGGGATACCCCAGCGCAGCTCGTACCACACCGAAAACAGAGTAATCTCCCGCCCAAAACGTTTGCCCTGCACGTAACGACGAACCAGGTAATCCGGCAGAATGGTAACTATTGAACACAGAAAAAGCTCAAGCATCGCCTAGTCGCCTTCGTGCGGTGCAGGCGGGTCTTCGTCAAACGACAGCTCTTCCCGTGCCGGTGGTGGCGCCGAGCCCTCGGGTTCCGTGTTTTGGGCGATTCTATCAAGCGAGGCAACGATTGCGCTCACCGGCGTCTTGATATCCGGCAATGGGGCCAGAGCGAGCAACAGCCCTGCGATCCAAAAAATATGGTTGTGAGTAAACAGCGCCAGCAGTGCCAAAACTGCGACAAGTTCAAACTGAACCTTCTGGCCGCGATGTGCCACCTGCTCCGGTAACGCGTGTAGCCGGAAGTAGATGACACCTGCACCGATCACTGCGACCAGCACGAAGGCTGCCATCAGTATGAAAAGAACATCGGTTTCTCCCGGTGCCGTGATGAACACGGGCAGGTGATTTTCTGCTTCTGATTGTAGTGATTTCGCCATCTACAAATCCCCCGACACATTTTCAGGGTTTGCGCAAATCTGCGCAGTGGATTCCAAGCTGGAGCGCATGCTTCCTCATCCTCCACACGCGTTCCGCGTCCAACTAAACTCTGAAATTTTTTAAAAGAAGCGGCGTCTTGAGTTCGTGCAGTTCCCATCAAACATTCTTCTACCGCGTTTAAGTACCTGATTGTTTAAGAATCGCAATATAGCGATTTGACAGTAAGTCATCTTGGGTTAAAGTAAGAACTATCCGCTTTTGGACATCCGGCTCGCTCCGTTTGTGGTGATAGAGCCGGTCTTGCCAATGACAACAACAAAGTCGCCACAACCTTCGCTCATTGTTCGTGAAATAACGGATTTCGATCGTTTTCGCCATGTGTTCGGCGCCTGGGGTGGGCAGTTTCAGCAAATTTCACGGGGTCCGTTCAGGGGAGTTGTAGCGATTTATGCGGGATTGTGCGTCCGTGCATTCCGGGCAGAAACCAACCAGATCATTTTCACGCGAGGACTGGATAAAACGGATCTGGTTACTGTCATTCCCATCACTGCCGCCAATGAGAAAACCTCCTGGCGAGGCAGACAAATCGCCAAAGGAAACCTGCTGATTAAAGGTCCTGATATCGAATACTACAATCAGACCGCACGTAATACGGTCATCAATGCTTTGCTGGTGCCACTAGAAACGTTCATGACGGTGGCAGGTTCGTTGGCAGATGCCATGGTTGGCCATAAATGTTCTCGCTCGATCGCGTTCCGGCCATCGGTCGAAGCCATGCAAAAGTTTCAAACTTCGCTTGACGCGCTTATGACCTCGCCGGGGGCGATTAATCGCTGCGATGCTGAGGTCATGGAGCAGGCATGTCTCGATACTTTGTCGATGTGCCTGTCGTGCAGCGAATCAGACATCAAGACATTGGGCGTCAATCGTTTAGAGTTGATTAATGCGGCGCTCGATCTAATGATCGAGCGTTTTGAAGGGGGGCTGAAATCC
>JAURLY010000282.1 GCA_030830945.1 Gammaproteobacteria bacterium
CTGGAGCTGGGTAAATAGAGTTTATTAGAAGATAAAAAATACGGCCCTCAGTAATGAGGGCCGCAATAACGATTAATTCCGTCTATACATTAACTTTCTTTTGATCCAATCACAGCTCCTGGCTCGCCAACAACGCCGGGTTGGCCGGATTTCTTACGATCATATAACCAAATAATGCCAAAGACCGGCAAAAGTATAATTGGCACGATGGCAACAGACTGGAAAGACTCTACTGAGGCATAACGTATAACCTCTTGCATGGCCTCTGGTGACAGTGTTGCCAAATCAACGCCACCTGCCGCTTCGGCTCTTGCGGAATCAAAGATAGCGCCCATTTGGGGCAATACAAACTGGATAGACATACCTCCGGCAAAGCCCATCAGCCCCATAGCCACTGCGCCGCCTCTTGGGAACCGGTCGGAGGTAATTGCCAGCATGGTTGGCCACATGTAGCAGACACCTGCACCCCAGACTGTTGCGGCTGCAAATGCCAGCAAAGGCGTATTCGCGATACTTAGCAAATAAAGACCAACACCCGCAGATAGACAAGAAACAAACATCAAGCCCATCGAGGAAATTCGCTCAGCAATTGGGCCGGCGAAATGGCGCATGACAAACATCAGGCCACTCACGTAGACCAGAAGTAAAATGCCTTCCATACCAACGATGTTGGACAGGGAAATATTTACCCACTGTCCGGGTGCCAGCTCGGAGGCAGCAGTGAAATACATGCAAACCCAGAATACCCAGAACATGGGGCGCTTAACCAGTTCCTTAAACATGTCCCCATAACTAACACCGGTAGCAACCCGCTCCGTAACCGGAAATATTGAGGTAAACACCATCCAGGCAAGTGCTACTGCGGGCAACATAAGAACCAGCATGTTTAGCTCCCAAGGCAATCCGAGACGGGAGATGGCAACGCCTAAAAGCCCGCCGACCACAATACCCGCGGGCCACCAGGCATGCAGAATATTTAATCGATGCGTTTTTTCCTCAGGGTACAAGGCAGCGACCATCGGGTTAGAGGCTGCCTCTACTGCCCCCCAGCCAAAGCCGGTAAGCATCAAGCTGGAAAAGACGATCAGCTGGATATACTCGCTGGCAGGCATGAAAGCGGCAGCCAGCAGGCCAAGCGCACCTACCACATAGCCTAATGCCGAAATAAGCAACATACGTTTCATGCCTATGAGATCGACCAGTGCACTGCCAAAAAGCAGGGTTAGTGCGAAGCCGGTAAAGGTCGCCCCCAGAGCTTCACCCACCATCGAAGCAGAGTTAGCCATATCAATCTTGTCATAGATTTCGTGCTGAAGATTTGGCGCAATATTTGCGCGCACAGCAAACCCGAGCCCAATCATGAATATCGACAGGTTACCTACATAATAGAGACGTTTGCGGTCTATGTTTTGGTCTGTCATTTTTTCTTCCCCCAGTGTTATTTTTTTCCAGCGCAAGCTGAATCTATCTACTATTTAAATCTGCAGAATCTATTATCAACACACTGCACCCAGTTGATAAATAACCCCTCAGACAAAAAATCCTGTTCTTATTAAATCCCCAGGCAATTTCTCCCCGGAGAAGACCAGATTTTCGCCCGTGAAAACCATGGCCTAATAAACACTTTTCCTAATACCCCGACTATACCAACAGGGTCTTGTATGCGTTTATTTATTTCAGCCCCAAAATACGCTTATTCGAATCTTCATCAGCCGCATCCCCGGCAAAATCATCGAACGCTTTTTCAGTCGTTCGAATAATGTGCTCATTGATAAAGTCAACGCCTTCCCGAGCACCATCTTCCGGATGTTTCAGGCAGCATTCCCATTCCAGCACAGCCCAGCCATCAAAATCATACTTGGCAAGCTGACTGAATATGGCCTTGAAATCGATTTGACCATCACCCAGGGAACGGAAACGACCGGGGCGATCTTTCCAGCCCTGATAACCGCCATAAATGCCACTGCGCCCAGTCGGATTGAACTCGGCATCTTTCACATGAAACATCTTGATTCGGTCATGATAAATGTCGATGAACTGCACATAATCCAGTTGCTGCAGAATGAAGTGGCTTGGATCATAGAGAATATTGCATCGAGGATGGTTACCGGTCGCTTCCAGAAAGCGCTCAAAGGTCACGCCATCGTGAATGTCCTCACCTGGATGGATTTCGTAGCAGACATCCACTCCAGCATCATCGAAGGCATCCAGAATAGGCAGCCAGCGTTTGGCCAATTCTTCGAATCCGGCTTCGACTAAACCGCTTGGTCGTTGGGGCCATGGGTAAACCGTATGCCAAAGCAGTGCGCCAGGAAAGGTCACATGCGCGGTCAGACCAAGGTTTTTGCTGGCCTTCGCGGACATCATTAGCTGTTCAACTGCCCACTTTTGACGCTCTTGGGGTTTACCGTGTAATTCCGGCGGAGCAAATCCATCAAATAATTCATCGTAGGCGGGATGCACTGCAACCAGCTGTCCTTGAAGGTGAGTAGATAATTCGGTGATTTCCACACCGTTGGCAGCACATATGCTCTTTAATTCATCGCAATAATCAACGCTCTCCGATGCAAGCTTAAGATCGATTAGTCCTGGCTCCCAAGTTGGAACTTGCACGCCTTTGTATCCGAGATCTCCCGCCCACTTGGTAATATTGTGTAGCGTATTAAAAGGGGCTTCCGGACCGGCAAATTGCGCGAGGAATATAGCGGGGCCTTTCATCTTAGACATATATCAACTCCTGAAATCAGTTAACTGGAAAAGGCTGCCATTTGACATCACTGGCGCTGGCAGCCACGGCCAACTCTATAAAGGTCATACCGCGAACAGCAGCATCGATGCCTGGCAGGTCGATCGCACTTTCAGCAGGCTCCCTGCCCTCTTCTCTCGCACGAACCTGTTCTGCAAAAGCGACGTAGAGATTGGCAAAGGCCTCCAGATACCCTTCTGGATGACCGTGGGGGGTGCGCGTATATGTCGTTGCCATTTCCCCCAGATAGCCATAGCCAGTGCGCAGCATCTCTGTGGGTTTATCATTGTATTTTAACCAAAGGGTATTGGGCTCCTGCTGGCTCCATTCCAAACCGGCCGTCTCACCATAAACCCTTATTTTCAGTGCGTTTTCTTCACCTACACTAACCTGACTCGCCATCAGGACGCCTTTGGCGCCATTGTTAAATCGCAGCAGCACAGACCCATCATCGTCCAGCACTCGGCCTTCAACAAATGACGTCAAATCGGCACATATTTCGGTAATTTCCAGGCCTGTCACAAACTCTGCCAGGTTTGCCGCATGAACACCTATATCCCCCATACAGCTACTGCAACCAGACTTTGCAGGGTCAAGACGCCAAATATCATCTTCCGGGGCTTCCGCCAGCCAGCCCTGAGGATATTCCACAACCACTTTGCGTATTTTCCCCAGCTTGCCTTCAGCCACTCTGGCACGGGCTTCCTTAACCAGCGGATAACCAGTATACGTATGGGTTAAGCCATACAGCAGGCCTGTTTCTTCAAGCAACGTCTTAAGCTTGAGGGCCTCCTCGAGATTCAGTGTGGCGGGCTTATCTGACATCACATGAAAGCCAGCTTTAAGCGCGGCTTCAGCAACAGGAAAATGCAGGTGATTGGGCGTAACAATAGCAACGAACTGCATGCGCTCGTTTTCAGGCAGCGCCGCTTCGGACTCCATCATTTGCCGAAAGTCGCTGTAAACTCGCTCCGGCGCCAGATAAAGTGCCTGACCCGAGCGTTTGGCTCGCTCAGGATCACTGCTGAAAGCACCGCAGACTAATTCTATTTCACCATCAATGGCTGCCGCGATACGGTGCACTTCACCGATAAACGCGCCCTCACCGCCACCAACCATTCCCATTCGAAGTTTTGACATTGAATAGCTCCTATATATTTATAAGTCGTCAGACTTGACCATTGCCCACAACAATTTTCCAATTATTGATAAAGTGCCATAACCGCACCAAGATGTGTCTGATAACGTTCATAGCACTCTGCATAAATCGGGACATGCTGTGGATTTGGGTCACAACTCCTCGACAAGTCTGTCTCAAGAACCTGATCAACCAGACTCTGTAGACTCGCCTTAGTCAACGGGCCTTGCTCGTGTACCCAGGCCGCCTGGAGAGCTGCTCCCAGAGCAGCACCTTCATCGTTTATCTGCACGGAAACAGGCACATCAAATATGTCGGCAACGATCTGTCGCCATGCAGCACTGTTCGCGCCACCACCTGTAAGACGGGCAGAAGTAATCTCACAACCCTGAGCACGAAATGCATCCAAACCCGAGCGTAAACCAAATATTGCAGATTCCATGGCCGAGCGTAGCAGGTTATCTGCCGTGTAATTTGTTTGATTCAGGCCAAAAATACACCCTTGGCCCTTGGGCAAGTTGGGCGTGCGCTCACCCTGGAAGAACGGCATGGTGACAACACCTGCCGAGCCCGGGGGAACACGATTGATTCTGTCATCCAACTCTGGCAACGAGACCCCCAGAACGTTTCGGGTCAACTCGGTGGTAACCGTACAGTTCATGGTGCAGAGTAATGGCAACCAGCCACCCGTCGAGTCGCAAAATGCTGCCAGAGATCCCTGCTGATCTATGACTGGCTGATCACTGTAGGCAAACATGGTTCCGGAAGTGCCGAGACTGACAGTTAAGCGGCCCGGAATAATGTTTCCAGTACCAATGGCTGACATCATGTTATCGCCCCCACCACAACTGAGGGGCGTGCCCGCTGGAATACCCAGTTCAGAGGCAGTTTTATCACGAACAGAACCGATAAAGCTTTCCGGCGAAACCAGTTGCGGCAGGCAGCCAGAGAGATCACGATCGCTGTCGACAGCTGCAAGCATCGCCGAATGCCAGTTTCGGTTTCTGACATCCAGCAACCCAGTTCCAGAAGCATCACCACACTCCATGACGCGCTCACCGGTCAGATAAAAATTGATGTAATCATGGGGAAGCAGGACCGTATCCAGTTGTTGGTAAAGCTCCGGATGGTTTTGTTTTAACCAGAGGATCTTCGGGGAGGTATACCCTGGTAAGACAGCGTTACCTGTTTCGGCGATACATTTCTCCAGGCCACCAAATGACTGGGTTATCTGATCACATTGCACGGAAGTTGCTGTATCACACCAAAGTTTGACTGGTGCCAGAACCGAACCATCGGCAGCCAACGGCACAAACCCGTGTTGTTGGCCGGAGACACCTATAGCCTTTATCGATTGACGAATATCCTTATCGATGGATTCCATACAAGAGCGCAATCCACTAATCCACCACTGTGCGTGCTGTTCGCGCGTACCATCGTCTCGACTTATCATCTCAAGCGGTGAAGAGGCTTGGGCAACCACAGATTTTGACTCGACATCAAAACACAACGCCCTGACACTCTGTGTACCTACATCTATGCCCAGGAAAACACTCACTTTGCAATAAACCTCAAATATTGAACCAACGGGTACTTACAACGATACATACTAAATATTGCCTGCCTTGAGTTGCTTGACTGCGTAATCTACTGCACGCGCCGTCAAAGCCATAAAGGTAAGTGACGGGTTAACACAAGATGCCGACGTCATACTTGCACCATCAGTAACAAATA
>JAURLY010000027.1 GCA_030830945.1 Gammaproteobacteria bacterium
GAAAATTTTACCGAGAGTTTTCCAGTCAATCAGGGGATGATCTTTTATCAGTGTCGCCGCAGAAAAGATTAATAACTGCACACAGATAATAGGTACGAGGAAAAGAATAGAATCTACAGCGAGAAGGGCGACAGGGTACATAAGGCCGGCACCACCAAAACCAAGCCCAGCTCGCACAAAGCCTGACCACCAAAAGGCAATCATTAAAATAACAATTGTGTAAAGATCAAACTCCATGCAGAAATCTCATGTCGAGCGCGGGAAAGGCGGCGCAGTCTAGCAAAAAATGGGTTTGCTACCGAGCACTATGTCTCTGAAATAAATTCGAAACGGGGTTTGAGTGTGCCGTCTATGTCGACGGTCTCCTTAAACATTTGTATCGGGCGAACCCAATAGCTTTGGTCGCCGTAATCTGTTCGATACACCACCATCAATTCTTCGGTTTCAGAATGGGTTGCTGTCCCAAAGACAATGTATTCGTTTCCTTTGTAATGCCTGTAGCGGCCGGGGCGAATACCGGTAAATCCGGTTTCGTTATCTATAGATGTCATGGTTTGTATTTGATGAGGAAGTCGATCAGCAAAGCGTGTTAGAAAGGGTTTTTGCAACCGACCGGTTGCGACAGAAGGGCGAAGCCATTGATATCTGCAGAAACCCACCAGATTTTTTCGCCCCAGTCGCCAAGGACGATACGGGTCCTGTCATTGCCGAGTTGGTGAACAGCAGGACGATGAGTGTGCCCATGAATGAGGGTTTCCACAGAATATTTCTGCATAACATCAGTCACAGCCGTAGCGTTCACATCCATGATATTTTCCGGCTTGTTTTTGTTCATATCCTTACTCTGATTGCGCCATTTGTCCGCAATCTTCTGTCGACGAGTCAGCGGCAGGTTCCTAACAACAAAGTTATATAGAGGGTTGTGTACTTTGCGCCGAAATCGTTGGTAAAGAACATCATCCGTACAAAGTAAGTCACCGTGCATCAGCAGTGCTTTTTGACCACGGTGATCATACAAAAAATAGTCAGGTAGTATTTTTGCACCAGTCTCGCGGGAGAAACGTTTTCCCAGTAAAAAATCCCGGTTGCCATGCTGTATTTTTAGAGAGATCCCTCTTCGGCTTAGATTGTATAAATCATTTTTTACCACGGCGGCAAAGTCGGAAATATCATCATCGCCGATCCATGCTTCAAACAAGTCCCCCAGAATCAATAGTTCTTCAACATCTTCTGGAAGCGCATGAAGAAAATTTCTAAATGCCTGATACACGTCGAGGTCGTGGGGGCCAAGATGCAAATCAGAAATAAAAATGGATTTCATAGCCTTCCATATTAGGTAAGTGATTTTAGAAAAATCAGGTCCAAAGTTCAGCAGCAAGGCATTTTACACAAGATTAAGACCGTAAAAATTGATCGAAGTTAAATCTATAACTATTTGGGATTTAATGTGTCTGCCGCCAGTGCTTTCTTTGCCATATGAGCCACATAGCCTAATGCTCCGGAAAAATCCTGTTGGCAGGCCAGCATGAGAAGCTGCCTCTCGGGCCAACTGGGATAACCGCAAGAAATTTGGCTTTTGGTCTGAGTCCGGGTCGAAAAGTCGGAAAACCTAGGTTTAGGCAAGTTGTCTACGGCTTCTGGAATAGATGATCCAAAAAGTTTGTTTGACAGAATAAAGGCATTTTTTACATGGGCAGTTTCGCGCGGATTTGCACATGCATCAATGAGAGCAAGCCAGTCTGGACTCAATTGTGCGATTTGGAACCAATCCATCAACCAACATAACCGCCCCCAATGAGAGTTACATCCGTGAGCAGCCATATAACGAATATGGGTCTGTTCACTAAATGTGGGAACCGGTTTCCCTTCAATGGCAACTTCCGTTCGGTTTTCCCAGGCTTGATCAAAATCGAACTGAAACGCCTGCGGAAATGTACGTAGAGCCCAGTGCAGCTCTACAAGCCCGCCAGATGATCGATGTACCATGCTGTAATCTTTCATTGCTGCGCGGTAACGAGAAATCCCAAAAGTTGAGGTGTTCTCCGCAGGAATTATTCGGTAGAAATCCAGCTCCCGCAGAAGTTCACAGGCTGCTTCATGTTCGCTTGGGTGAACGATCACGTCGATATCGCGGCACTGTCGCGCCAGATTAGATCCATATAACCACTGACCAGCCACAGTGCCCTTAAAAAACAGGGCGCGAATACCCTGGATTTTAAATGGGTACAGATCTGTTGTTGTAGCTGGGTAAGTAGCAATAAATGCTTGCGGATATCTAAAACCGAGCGATGCAGTTGCTCGATCTGCGCGTTACTGAACTGATGCTGTTCTGGGTGTAAGGAAAGTTCTCGATACACAAGGATATCTAAATGATGCCATTCAGACATTGCATGAACATAAGGCCAATGTTCAGCACGAAATTGCCAGTGCTGGCCTGAAAGCAACTTTATAAATTGCTGCCAGACCTCCTGTTGCAATTGCTGATCTGTCGAATAATGCGCAGTCATACTTCCTCTATTGTCTGCACGCTCAAAATGCGGACAAATCTAGCCAGTAATATCACATTTTTCTATGACGACTGGCTCAAGAGGCACGTCACGGTGCATGCCATTATTGCCCGTCGCAACTGCCTTGATTTTTTCAACCACAGCCATGCCATCAACGACCTTGCCAAAAACGGCATATCCCCAACCCTGTGGGGTTTTTGATGTGTGATTGAGAAAATCGTTATCGTTCACATTAATAAAAAATTGGGAAGAAGCGGAGTGCGGGTCCATCGTTCTTGCCATGGCCAAAGTGCCTTTGAGATTTTTTAGACCATTGTCTGCTTCGTTTTCGATAGGCGCTCGGGTTTCTTTCTGGTTCATATCTTCGGTCATACCGCCACCCTGAATCATGAAGCCATTAATTACACGGTGGAAAATGGTTCCATCATAAAAACCATCTTTAACATATTGCTGAAAATTTTCTGCCGATTTCGGTGCTTTATCAAAGTCTAGCTCAATGCTGATAGTGCCGTGATTAGTGACCATTTGTATCATGGAGAAATCCTTGGTTTTTTAAGTTATAAAGAGATAACTTCGTTATGTTTATACGAACTCGCTGCTTATAATCTGCGAGTACGCTGACAAGATTTTGCGACTAAGCTATCAAGTCGTCGTGAGGTCGCTATAATACGCGCTTTTTTTCGGGCCGACAGGCTCGAAGCCGGCGAGCTAACGATCCTAAATTTATGACCACTCCAGACAAACCTGCCCATTTCCTGCAAAACATTATTCGTGAAGATCTGGAATCAGGCCTCCATAGCAAAATAGTTACGCGTTTTCCGCCCGAGCCCAACGGTTATCTACATATCGGTCACGCCAAATCGATATGCCTGAATTTTGGCTTGGCCGAAGAGTTTGGTGGCGAATGCAATTTGCGTTTTGATGACACCAATCCGGTCAAGGAGGATCAGGAGTATGTTGATTCCATTAAGCAGGACGTTGCCTGGTTGGGGTTCCAATGGGCGGGTAACGTTAAATTTGCCTCGGATTATTTTGACCAATTTTATGAATGGGCCACTCATCTGATTCGCGAGGGCAAAGCCTATGTCTGCGAGCTTTCGGCGGACCAGGCACGTGAATACCGCGGAACCCTCAAAGAGCCGGGTACAAACAGCCCTTACCGA
>JAURLY010000283.1 GCA_030830945.1 Gammaproteobacteria bacterium
AACAGGCACGCCAGGAACGCGATGACAAAATACAGGTAGCCGTCCCCGCTGAACGACAATCCGCGCGCCCAGGGATATAAATTTAGACGCTCCTGCAAGCGACCAAACCCGACGTAGAGCTTGGCATCTAACTGCGCCAGTAGTTTTAGTGTATTGCTACCTATCAATGGACTTTCTGTTAACGTTTTCAACTGAATGTTATCCCAGTACGGTCAGCCTAACCAGATTGCATTCTAGTCAGCCCCAGGTGACAGATTGGTGAATTTTTACGGATGGATTCATACAACGGTCAATATCCGGCCATAATATGAAGTACAGTTAGCATAAATGCAGCTTTATCGACTAAAAAATATGGCGACAGCGCAATGATAAATGTTGAAAATTTGGTACGGGACAATTTCCCCGACGGATCTGTAAAAAAATATTTTTCAGCTCCGCTCGTCCACTGGTTGCGTTGGCTCTTCCACGAAAAAGAATTCCAGAAATTTGGGAGGACATATAAAGACTCAAGAGGCATTGAGTTTGTCCGCGACACCCTGAACTATTTTGATTTTCAACACACCGTGGATAACACAAGCCTGGCCAATATTCCCAGGCAAGGGAGAGTCATCCTGGTTGCCAATCATCCCATAGGCTCTCTGGATGGACTGTCGCTCTTGCAACTTATCCATTCCATTCGTCCGGACGTCAAAATCGTCGCCAATCAGGTGTTGTCAAAACTGGGGCCTCTTGCTCCGGTCATTCTGCCAGTCGACAACATGGGCCGTAATACAGCACGCATGCAATTCAAGGCAATACAGAAACATCTGCAAGCGGAAGGCGCTATCATCGTCTTTCCTTCAGGTGTGGTCTCCCGCTGGAGCAAGCAAGGCATCGCAGACTGCAATTGGCGATCCGGGTTTCTTCGCTTCTCGCAAAGTTGCCGGGCACCCATCGTACCCATTCATATACAGGGTCGATGCTCGACCTTCTTTTATGCCCTCTCATTGATTGCAAAAAAAGTTTCCACTCTCTGGCTTGTCCCGGAAATGTTTAAACAGCGTGGCAAAACGATCCGATTTACTATCGGGCAGATTATTCCGTGCAAAGCGTATGAAGAGCTGGAACTAAAAGCAGATGAACTCATTGCTCGATTTAGGGCGCAGGTCTACGGCCTGCCATCCAATCAGGAGGGGCTATTCAGATCACTGGAGCCCCTGGCCAAAGCGGAAGATCCTCAGGAGATTGAGTCCGAGTTGAAACAATCAATCCATTTGGGCCAGACAAATGACGGCAAGCATATTTACTTGCTCGATTATTTCGAAGACTCAAAAACCGTTGCCGAGTTGGGACGGTTACGTGAACTGACTTTTCGCATGGTAGAAGAGGGAACCGGCAAATCCCGTGACCTGGATAAGTACGACACCTACTACCAACATCTGATTCTCTGGGACCCCCACACACGTGAAATCGTTGGCGCCTACCGGATTTGTGATACCAGTAATATCTCAGAAACTCACGGAACAGGGGGCCTGTATAGTAGCCAGGTCTATAGGTATTCCGATGCCATGACGCCTTTCTTCCAAAAGGGTATGGAATTAGGCCGGAGTTTTGTGCAGCCCAAATACTGGGGCAAACGCAGTCTGGACTATCTCTGGTATGGCATTGGTGCCTTGCTGGTGCAAAATACCAAATATCGCTATCTATTTGGCGCGGTCAGTATCAGTGATGGTTACCCCAAAGAAGCCAAGGATCTGATCATTCATTTTTACACCACACACTTCCCGCCTGAGCAGAATGTGGTAGAGGCCCTCTACCCATACACTATCTCGCAGGACAAGAAAACAGAGCTCAAAAAAGCTTTTCCCGGGATCGATTACACCACCGAATTTTGCCAGCTAAAAACCCGTCTGAAAAAGATGGGCTGTGCAATTCCTACCCTGTTTAAACAGTATGCCGATCTGGGCGAGCCCGGAGGCGTATCTATTTTTTCCAGCGGGCTGGATATCACCTTTAGTAACGTAGTCGATGGATTTGTCATGGTAGACACATGGAAGCTCAAGGAATCCAAACGCGACCGCTATCTGCAAACATCTGTTTCAGCACGGGCCTGAAGTGCCAACCTCCTGGTAATTGGGCAACCCGGAACAATTTGCTGCCTAATCGCTTATTAGTTTGAGACTTTTATCGCATTTTCTTCATCCTGTTGTTTAGTTGGTAACCCTAAGCCCTTGGTTCACCATATGTTTATTGCTAGTCTCGGCCACCTCCAAGATGTAATTGTCTTTAGAGTTTGTGAATAGGAGCTGAACAAAATGACTGAAATACACGTCTACTCGATGTCTACTGGTGTTTACGAAGAAGCAGGTAAATGTCTGCCCGTTAGCTATGCAATGGTCGACACTCCCCAAGGAAAAGCTTTTTTCGCTGAAAGCTGTGGACGAATTGTTCATTTGTCGCTCACGGACGACATCGATACCGGTCTGGCAGAATTCAAGCGTCGCTGGTATCTCAGCAAGCCAACTTTGCGCGAAGATCACTGCCAACGCATGGTCAACAAGATTTATAACTGCGAAGATCCCTTCTCCTGTGCCCGTGTTTTATTGATGGGAACAGAATTCCAAATCAGTGTCTGGGAAGCGCTAACCCATATTGAAGAAGGCACTGTGTCCACCTACAAAGACATCGCTGAACACATCAACTGTCCAGATTCTGTTCGTGCCGTGGCAAACGCCATTGGCGACAACCCCATTGCTTACCTCGTTCCCTGCCATCGTGTTGTACGAACCGACGGTTCTCTGGGAGGTTATCGCTGGGGGCTAGAGTCCAAGCGCCAATTCCTGACACTGGAAGGCATCGATCTAAGCCAAATAAAGGCTGCCTAGCACCCGGCTCGCTCCCCATTCTGGCGTATTATTTTAATGCGCCGACAACTCTTTCCGCTTTATCTAGTGGCAGGATCCACCAAAATCAATCCTCTCATGTAAAATGCCGCGACTTGCGGTGAGATTTAGATGAGCGATAAGAAAACAACCCACTTTGGCTATACACAGGTTCCTGTTGAAGAAAAAGCAGGAATGGTTGCCGGTGTATTTCATTCGGTCGCCGGTCAGTACGACCTGATGAATGACCTGATGAGCTTTGGTGTCCACCGGGTTTGGAAGTTTTTTACCATTGAAAAAGCCGGTGTTCGCAATGGGCATCATGTTCTGGATATCGCCGGTGGCACCGGTGATCTAACGGCCAGTTTTGCCAAGATCGTCGGCGACAGTGGCCGAGTGGTTTTGGCCGATATCAACGAATCCATGCTCAGGGTAGGGCGCGATAAACTGATTGATCGCGGTCACAGCAATTCTGTTGAGTATGTTCAGGCCGACGCCCAATTTCTTCCGTTTCCGGATAATAGTTTCGACTGTATTACCATTGCTTTTGGTTTACGCAATGTCACCGACAAGGATCTGGCGCTCAGATCCATGTATCGTGTGCTCAAGCCTGGCGGTCGCCTTTTGGTATTGGAATTTTCCAAGCCTTCCAGCGATCTTCTGGCAAAAATGTACGATCGATACTCATTTAACATTCTGCCAAAAATGGGCCAACTGGTTGCCGGTGATGCTGATAGCTACCGCTATCTGGCTGAGTCCATACGAATGCATCCCGATCAGGAAACCCTCAAAAACATGATGCAACAGGCGGGTTTCCTGCAGGCTGAATATTTCAATATGACCGGTGGCATTGTCGCGCTTCATCGAGGATTTAAGGGTTAGATATGACTTTAGGCCTTCCGGATCAAATGTTTATTCAGCAGCGTATAAATGCTGCGATCTCCGAGCTATTAGCCTCGGACCCGGCGAATGTAAGTTATCTGGAGACGCTTAACGATACATCGATCGTCATTGATGTGAGCAATCCAGCCCTGACGCTTTATTTCCGGTTTACCCAAAACCAGATTCAGCTGCAAACCTTGCAGGAAGAAGATCAGCCGCAGTTGCGTATCAAAGGCAAGGCACTCAATCTTGCCAAGCTCCTGAGTTCGCCCATTGATAGTGCTGCTAAATTACGTGAGCTAGGCATAGAAGTCACAGGTGATGTCGGCCTTCTGCTGGAAATATCACAACTGGCCAACCGTATTGAAATTGACTGGGAATATCTCCTCAGTGAGAAGATTGGTGAAACCCCTGCTGTGCTGCTCTCACGAGCAACCAAGACGGCACAAACTCAGGCAATCAGGGCACGTAATGATTTTCAGCACTTGATTCGAGCACAATTGAACAAACATTCCGATTTGCCCACCAACGCCGAACTGGAGATCACTCGCCGTGAAATTAGAGAGCTGGGTTATCGCCTGGACAGGCTGGAGCTAGCCGCAAAGCATGGGAAAAACTGATTATATGTCTGTCATGCTCCGCTCTATAGCTATCTGGTGGCACGCCTGTTGCTTGCGTCTCGACGTACTGATTCCTGCAGACGCACCTTTGTGGTTCAAGCTTCTCTTTATTCCCGCAAAGGTGTTCTCAAGAACCAAGCATTCAGAAGGGGAACGCCTGCGACTTTGGTGCGAGCATCTGGGCCCTATTTTTATCAAATTTGGCCAGCTTCTTTCTACGCGCCCCGATCTGCTTACTGAAGACATGGCCACAGAGCTACGCAAACTTCAGGACGCTGTCCCCCCATTTGATCCCGAGGAGTTTCGCAAGATTGTTGAAACTGGTCTTGGGTCCAACATTGACGATCTATTTACCGACTACAGCGCGAATCCGCTAGCCTCCGCCTCGCTGGCACAGGTTCATACCGCCAGACTAAAATCCGGCGAAGACGTCGTTATAAAAGTTATTCGCCCTGGCGTTGATCGTATAATTCAGCGTGACTTGAAACTGTTAAGACTGCTGGCACAAATCATTAATCGAATGGGTGCCGATGGTCGAAGGTTGCACGCCCCGGAAATCGTCGCCGACTACCGATTCATTATCGAAAGTGAGCTGGATCTGCGTCACGAAGCGGCCAACGCCCAGAAATTGCGTGACAACTTTATTGATAATCCAGTGAACTACACGCCCCAGGTTTACTGGGATTATGTCCGTGAAAATATCATGGTTAGCGAATGTATCGACGGTATTCCCGTGACCGACGCGAAAGCAATCTCTGAACTGGGAATCGACCTGAAGCAGCTTGCCGAAATAGGTGTTGGCATCTTTTTCACCCAGGTGTTCGAGCACAACTTCTTTCACGCAGACATGCATCCGGGAAATATTTTTGTCAGCAAAGAGCATATTGATAAGCCGCAATACATGTGTGTCGATTGCGCTATCGTTGGCTCACTGACAGACGAGGAGCGCTACTCCCTAGCAACCATGCTACTCAGTGTGTTTCGACGGGATTATCGCAAGGTTGCCGAAGTCCAAATCCAGGCAGGCTGGGTTGCGCCAGACACCCCGGTTCACCAGTTTGAAGCAGAAATCAGAACCGTTTGTGAGCCAATATTTGCACGCCCACTTTCAGAAATATCTTTTGCCAGTATTCTGGTCAGCCTGTTTCAAACAGCTCGCCGGTTTGACATGCAAATGATGCCCTCACTTTTCTTGCTGGAAAAAACCATCGTCAATGTGGAAGGCCTCGGACGACAGCTTTACCCCGAACTGGATCTTTGGAACACCCTGGCGCCACATTTTGAAAAATGGTCAAAAGATCGCTATTCGCCCAAATCCATTATTAATAAAATAAGGGAGATTGGTCCCAACTGGCTGGAACAGTTCCCTGAGATCCCTCCCTTATTATTTAAAGCGTTACACCAGTTAGCCAATCCAGCAGAAGTCGTCCCTGTTAAACGAGAAAGAAACAAAACCTCATCAGACACAGGACTATGGTTGGCAGCCATTGCTGGCGTTACGCTAGGCTTGCTGCTTCCTGAATTACCCACACCGGAAAGTTTGCGAGACCTCAGTATTGCGACTTTGGCGCTAATCGGAGCCTACGTGCTTGTTAGGCGCTAGCTAGCGCTTCATAATCGCGCACTTATTAATGCCTCCTTTCTAAAATCATTTGAAACCCATGCGTCAGGATATTAGTGAACTCAAGTGGAACGATCAGGGTCTTTTGCCCGCGATCGCCCAAGATGCCAACACAGGCGAAGTGCTTATGCTTGCCTGGATGAGCCCTGATTCCCTAACACTGACACTGGAAGAGGGCGTTGCAGTTTATTGGTCTCGTTCGCGCAATCAGATCTGGCGCAAAGGGGAAACCTCAGGGCACACTCAGTTGATTCGGGAAGTACGAATAGACTGTGACAAAGACACCATCTTGCTAAAAGTTGAGCAGGTTGGAGACATCGCCTGTCATACTGGACGCCGCAGCTGTTTTTATATGCGCCATAAGGACCAGAAGTGGGTAGAATGCGAACCCGTCATCAAGTCACCGGACCAAATTTACCAAGATGAGTGAAATTCTCACCAAACTGACCGAAATCCTGGAAGCCCGGAAGTCTGCACCGACAGACAGTTCCTACGTGGCCCAGCTTCACGCCGAAGGCTTGAACAAAATCCTGGAAAAAGTTGGCGAGGAAGCAACCGAAACTATTTTGGCTGCGAAAGATAACGATAGGCCCGAGCTGGTCAAGGAGACCGCTGACCTTTGGTTTCATTCACTGGTCATGCTTTCTCATCTGGACTTGTCTGCGGCAGATGTTTTACAAGAACTTGAGCGACGCTTTGGCCTTTCCGGACTGGAAGAAAAAGCGTCTCGGAATAACGACTAAATAGAGGTATAAAAAATGGGACTAGGTGGAATTAGTATCTGGCAATTGCTGATTATTCTGGTAATTGTTTTATTGCTGTTTGGCACTAAGAAATTACGAAATCTTGGCTCTGATCTCGGTGGCGCCGTCAAAGGGTTCAAGGATTCCATGGGTGATGAGGAAAAAGCCAAAGAAGAAGGCGAGCCTGAATCCCTGAGTGACACAAAGGACACTCCTGAGACCACGCAGGCGAAAGACGCTGAACAAGAAAAAGAACGCTCATAATTTCTTATAAAATCTGACCATCCATGTTTGGTATCGGTTTTTTTGAGCTGTTGCTAATAGCTATTTTCGGTCTCCTGATATTTGGCCCGGAAAAACTTCCTGAAGCAATTCGTACCATCTCTCGCAATGTCGGGCGGGCCAAGCGTGCCTGGCAACATACTCGCCGAGAGCTAGAAGAAGAACTGGGGATGGATGAAATCCGCCGTGAACTCTACAACGAGCAAATCCAGGAAGAACTTAAGCGGCGCAAGAAGTCGATTATGGGCGAAGGGGAAGATGATTCTAAAGAGTCCCCGAAAGAATCACCTCGGGAAGAAAAAATACGGGAAGCGGCAATCAAGCACGAAGAGAAGTTAGACCGCGAAGATGACTGAGCAAGAAGAAGAACAAAAAGCACAACCGCTGATCGAGCATTTACTGGAATTACGTTCCCGTATATTGCACTCAATCATCGCCATTTTATTAATTTTCCTGTGCCTGTTTGCCTTTGCAAACCAGATCTACGACATACTCTCCGAGCCTCTTAGGGCACAGCTCCCGGAAGGTGGCTCCATGATCGCCACGGACGTTATTTCCCCGTTCATGGCACCTTTGAAATTTACTCTATTTGTAAGTGCCATGCTTGCGATGCCCTATGTGCTATATCAGGCTTGGGCATTCATCGCGCCGGGGCTCTACGCCAACGAGAAAAAAGTTGCACTCCCGATCTTTGCATCCAGCGTGGTCTTATTCTATGCGGGCATAGCCTTCGCTTATTTCGTCATTATTAAGCTAGTCACCGGTTTCATTATCAATATCGCTCCGGATAGTGTTGCCGTAATGACGGACATAAACAGCTATCTAAATTTTGTACTTAAACTGTTTTTTGCCTTTGGCCTGGCCTTTGAAATTCCCATAGCTACCATCCTATTGGTTCGTGCGGGGATAACATCCACCGAATCCCTGGCGGCAAAACGGCCCTACATCATTGTTGGATGTTTGGTCTTTGGCATGCTGTTGACACCACCGGATATCTTTTCACAACTGTTTCTGGCCGGTCCGATGTGGCTTCTGTTTGAAGCAGGTCTTATTTTCGCCAAATATATGGACCCTGAAGAACAGAGAAAAAAGCAGCAGGCAAAAGAAGATCGCAAGGCCAAACGCAAGAATAAGGAAAAGTAAACTAGTAGATAACTAGACGGTTTTCATTTCTTCCAGCTCAAACCATCGCTCAGTGGCCTGATCAAGTTTTGCCTGAATTTCACTCAGCTCATCCAGTACCGGCTGGGTTTTATCAAAAGGCTGATCATAAAATGTCGGCTCTTCGATGATTTTTTGCAGCTCATTAACCCGGGATTCCAAACCCTCTATCTTCTCGGGCAATAGATCCAGTTCCCGCTGATATTTGTAGCTTAACTTAACGGTCTTGGACGCTTTTTGATCGATAGTCTCGGGCGTTGGAGCCTTCGGTTCCTGCTTCAGGGCATCCGGCGTATCGGCAATTTTTAACTGCTTACCTCTGGCCGCCCAGTCGGAATAGCCACCCGCATACTCGACCACCTTGCCTTCACCCTCAAAGACCAAAGTACTGGTCACCACATTGTCCAGGAAATCCCGATCATGGCTAACCACGATTAAGGTTCCATTGAACTCAACCAGCTTTTCCTCCAACACCTCCAGCATTTCAACATCAAGATCATTAGTTGGTTCATCAAGGATCAGCAGGTTGTTTGGCTGGGTAAACAATTTTGCCAATAACACCCGGTTACATTCACCGCCGGACAGATTCCGCACTGAGGTCATGGCCCGCTTGGGCGAAAACAAAAAATTCCGCAAATACCCAATAATGTGGCGATCCTTACCGTTGATTTTGATGAATTCCTTACCATTACCAACATTCTCAGCGACGGTTTTATCCCATTCCAGCTCGCGCCTAACCTGATCGAAATATCCGATGACCAGATTGGTGCCTACCTTGACGCTGCCTTCGTCTGGTTGCAATTGACCCAGAAGAATTTTTAACAAGGTGCTTTTCCCCACTCCATTATTGCCAATCAGACCGATACGGTCGCCACGCATAAGTCGAATCTTAAATCCATCCAAAAGCAGGTTGTCTCCATAAGAATGGCGAATACTGCGGGCCTCGATAACCTTTCGACCACTCTCCTCTGCCTCGGATATGTGGATTTTTGCCTTGCCCTGACGCTTGATACGCTTTGCTCTTTCATCGCGCATTGTCTTTAACGCACGTACGCGACCTTCATTTCTTGTTCTGCGGGCTTTTACTCCCTGACGGATCCAGTTTTCTTCCTGTTCAAGACGTTTATCAAACAAGGCATTGCGTGTGTCTTCTTCCTCGTTGGCCTTTTCCTTTAGATCCAGATATTCACGATAGGAGCCTGGCCAGCTGATTAATTTACCGCGATCAATTTCAACAATACGCGTCGCCAATTTCTCAAGAAAGGTTCGATCGTGCGTAACAAAAATCACACTGCCTCGATAACCCCGAACGACATGTTCCAGCCATTCAATGGTCGAAATATCCAAGTGGTTGGTTGGCTCGTCCAGAAGCAACAACTCCGGTTTAGAAACCAATGCCCTGGCAAGTGCGACGCGGCGACGCCAACCGCCGGAAAGATCCGACATCCTGCTCTCTTTTGGCAAATCCAACTGGCTAATAATGGTTTCAACTTGCTGGTCAGGTTGCCAGCCACCGCCCGCTTCGATTCTTGACTGCAAAGCCTCAAGATCTTTTAGTCCATTCTTATCCAAAGACTGATCGCTGAGCGTTTTAAATTCTTCAATCAGTTGTATTTGCTGGGATAACCCTTGGCGAACGACATTAAAAACGATCTCCTCCCCGCTAACCGGAAGTTGTTGATCCAGTACACTGACACGCAGATTGTCCCTATACTGGATCTCCCCGCGATCGGGCTGGTATTCACCACTAATGAGCTTCATCAACGTCGATTTTCCAGTGCCATTTCGACCAATAAGACAAACGCGCTCATTTGCCTCTATTGAGAAATCAGTGTCGACGAGCAAAGGGGAATCGCCAAACTCTATTGAGAGCTGGTCACAACGAACAAGGGTCATGTATGGAAAGCAAGACTATAAAAGCGCTATATTAGCAAAGAGTGCAACTTCTCGCGGAAAGATCGTAGTTTGCTAACGACTTAAGATGATAAAAAACGATAAAAAACAAAAAAGGGAAGATCTCTATCCCGGGGGCGACATCGCCAATCTCAGCCGGGAAGAGCTCGATCGTTTGAATTATGAGCGCAAGCTTCGCGACCAGGAATCGGCCGGACGCAAGATTACCCCATGGCACATTAATATTTTCGCCGTCTCTTTTTGCGTTGTTGGCCTCTTATACGCTATCCCCAGGATGCTTTGGCTTAACGAAGATGAAACCAGCGATTACATTCCCCTGAGTGAACGAGGAAGCGTGGAAGCAGATGAGGTTTTACCGCCTCTCCCCCGGAGCGAGTTTATCTTGAAGATGCTGTAGACACTGGGACAAGCATGTTCGTAGCTCCTGCTACGACAGTGCCAGATACTTCAACTCTTGAAGCAGACGTCGAAGAACAGAATTACGTGATAAATGATTCGTTGTCTACGCCTCGGCAGGATATAGAAGATCTGCTACCAGAAAGTGAAATCATCAATACCCTGGAGCAATGGGCACGAGATTGGTCCAATAAAAATGTCGATGGCTATATTTCACACTACGCCGACAATTTCATTTCAGCAAACGGGCAAAATTTACAGGCTTGGGAAGAATATCGCAGACCGAGAATTACTTCCCCTGAATGGATTGGAGTTTTACTAGCTGATCTGGAAGTTGAGCTCACTGGCGCCAACAACGCCTAGGCAGACTTTATTCAAACCTACAATGCCCCTGGCTATAGTGACGAGACCTTCAAGCGCTTGATACTTGTTCGTGAATCAAACGGTTGGAAGATTAGCGGAGAACTCTCCATAGATATCTAGCCAAAGATATCCGGCGCCTCAAACCACGGCCAAATGCCTTTTTGGCTTGTTAAATCACAACAAAATCTCTAGAGTGCGCGCTCCTTTTTTGTGAAAACCAAGGTGAGTAACCATGCAACTTGAAAAGAAAACTGAATCCCACAAGATTTTTAAACGCAACGATGGCCGGTTTGCTGTTAAAACACTGAAAGGCCAGCCCGTTAATGGCGATGAAAAAATTGCGGTGCTTTTGGCAGAAGGTTTAATTACAGCCCCGGAACCCAAAGCCGCACCAGAGCCTGAAGTTGAAGAGGCCGCACCAGCTGAAGAAGCATCGGCTGAAGAAGCTCCTGCCGAAGAAGCTCCTGCCGAAGAAGCACCTGCCGAAGAAGCTCCTGCCGAAGAAGCTCCTGCCGAGGAAGCTCCTGCTGAAGAAGCACCTGCTGA
>JAURLY010000284.1 GCA_030830945.1 Gammaproteobacteria bacterium
CAGGTAGACGGTGATAGTCGTCTGGAAAGCCGGCTGGTTAATTTCCCTTCGGCCATTGCGACCATTCCCAGTTTGGCGATCCACCTGGACCGCAATGCTAATGAGTCGCGCACCATCAATCGGCAGAAAGAAATGAATCTGGTATTGGGCACTGGTGCCAAGCCATTTAAACAATTGCTATCTGACCAGTTACAGGATCAATACACTGAATTGGGCGATATCAAGGTATTGGACTGGGAAATCTACACTTACGATCTTCAGCCGGCGGCAATGGTCGGTTTGAGTCATGAGTATATTGTCAGCGCGCGACTGGATAACCTGTTGAGCTGCTATATCGGCATGGAGGCACTCCTTGCCGCAGACAGCAGTCAGCCGTCTCTCCTTGTTTGTAACGATCACGAAGAAGTCGGCAGCCAGTCTCAATGTGGGGCTCAGGGGCCGTTTTTGAGGGATGTTCTGGAAAGGGTCGATTTGGCGGATTCTGCTGCGAAAGGTAAGGGCTCACACGTTGCCCAAACTCTGAGTAAATCCATGATGATCTCCGCAGATAATGCCCATGGTCTTCACCCCAATTATGTCGACAAGCACGACGGCAATCATGGGCCCGAATTAAATGCCGGGCCGGTGATTAAGATTAACGCCAGCCAGCGATATGCGACCAACAGCGAATCAGCGGCAACGTTCCGCATGCTGGCAGAGCAGGCAGATGTCCCCGTGCAGGCTTTTGTTGCCCGAAATGATATGGCATGCGGCAGTACTATTGGCCCGATTACTTCGGGTGAGCTGGGTGTTTGTACGCTGGATATCGGTTGTCCGCAGTGGGGTATGCACAGTGTGCGTGAGACCGCTGGCGCGGATGACGGCTTGTCGCTTTTTAAAGTGCTCGAGCTTTTTTATAACTACAAAAAACCACTGAACTTTTAAGAACGCAGAAAACGAATTTCATGGCTGTAAAAACCACACTTACCGGTATTACCACGACAGGCACCCCGCATCTGGGCAACTACGTGGGCGCTATTCGCCCATCCATTGCTGCAAGTAACACAGGCAATGGCGACTACTATTTCTTTTTGGCGGACTACCACGCCCTGATTAAATGTCAGGAGCCGGAGTTGGTTCATAAGTCGACCCGCGAAATTGCGGCAACCTGGCTGGCATTGGGGCTGGATACTGACAAGGCGGTTTTTTACCGGCAGTCAGATGTGCCTGAGATCCCGGAGTTGACCTGGTTATTGACCTGCATAACAGCCAAAGGATTGATGAACCGGGCCCATGCCTATAAGGATACCGTGCAGAAAAATCTCGATGACGGTGAAGATCCTGATTTTGCGATCAATATGGGCCTGTTTTCTTATCCCATACTTATGGCAGCAGATATCCTGATGTTTAACGCCACCGATGTGCCCGTCGGTCGAGACCAAATCCAGCATTTGGAAATGGCACGGGATATTGCCGCTCGTTTTAATCATATCTATGGCGAGCACTTTAGATTGCCTGAAGCGCGAATAGACTACGTCGCAGTTCTGCAGGGGCTTGATGGCCGCAAAATGAGCAAGAGCTACAACAACACCATCCCGTTATTTTTGGGTGAAAAACAGCTGCGTAAGCATATCAACAAGATTAAAACCAATTTGCTGGAGCCGGGTGAGCCCAAAGATCCGAATGACTCTACGGTATTTCAGGTCTGGCAGGCATTCGCCTCAGAGGAGCAAACTGAATACATGCGCAAGGAATTCGAAAACGGTATCGCCTGGGGTGAGGCCAAAAAACAGTTGTTTGAACTGGTTAACGGTCAACTAGGTGAGGCCCGTGAGCGTTATAACGAGCTGGTAGTAAATTCCCATCAGATAGAAGCGGTTTTGCGGCAGGGCGCAGAAAAGGCACGTGCAAAAGCACAGCCTTTGATGCAAAAGCTGCGCAAAGCCGTAGGAATATACGGACTGTAAAATAGTGGAGTAAACCCTGCGACAGTCAATCGACCCGGTTTTCAGAATCCTTCTGATTTTTCTCTTGCTATGCGCTGAAACGGCTCTGGGGCAGGAGGGTATTGTCGGGTTGCCACCAGATCCGGATTCCAAGCCCAATTTTGAGGGCTCATGGCAAAAAGACTATCGGCGCAGCGATGATGTCGAGCAGAAGCTAAATCTCACTCTGGCGGCGATACAGCGCCAATACGAACGCGCGCAAGGTCGCTCTGATGTCCCCATTGCGGTGGGGCAAACCAATAACCGGGGAACCACTATTGTCGATTTGGCCCGGTTTGCCGAATTGATTAGCCGTCACAACGATATCTACATTAGCCAAACAGACGATGAAGTCCGAATTAGTCGTGATGGGGAGGCCGATTTGGTTTGTCATACCGAAGACCAGTTTGTCTATTCCCAAAGCGGTGATCTAGGTTCGGAAGCCTGTGGCTGGGCGGGAGATCAATTGATTTTCAGGATTAACTTGCCCGGCGATGTTTCAGTGCTTTATCGGTTCTCAGTTTCTGATGATCGCAATGACCTGAATCTGCAAAAGCGGGTGTCCAGCGGTCAATACATGACATTTGATCTGGAGGAATTTTTTACCCGATATGAAGCCGTGAACCAGGACTATGAATGCGTGCAAACCCTTACGCGAGGGCGGGTTTGCAGTCGTGTGGGTAATCTCAAAAGTGATGGCAGCCAGGAGCAATAGGTAAATGATTCGTTCCCTGTTTCTTGTTGCGGTTTTTATGTTGGCATCTTGCGGTTCAGCACCTGATGTACAGCAAACCCAATACAAGGAGAACACCTGGGTAGCTCTTGATCAGGCCATACAGCCGCCTGCTGGGAATCGCGTGCTTGATATCAGTATCGAGGTGTTTGAGGTAGAGCAGAAAAATACCGGGCCGGCTGAAATAGGAGATTGGATTTTTCAGGAAATTCTTGAAATAGAAAGCCAGTATTTGCCCGTGGTTCTTCGCAACACGCTGGTGGAGGCAAATTATTGGGGGGCAGTACGGGTGCTTCCCAAGCCGGATCCGTCGGCCGATATCCAGATTTCTGGAACCATTTACCAATCCAATGGAATATCACTGGATATGTATCTGAGTGCCGTCGACAGCACCGGGCGCGAATGGCTTAACCGCCGCTATTCCTATCGCAATAACGGCACTATGGATCGAGAACAGCAGGACCCTTTTCAGAGTGCGTACAACCAATTTGCCAATGACTTGGCGGATATCTTGGCTATTAGGTCAGATGATGAGCTTTTGAATGTCAGGCGTGTTACAGAGATGCGCTACGCCGCTGATCTGTCCCCGGAAACATTCGCCGATACAATGATTCAGGATGAAAACGGCTATACCCAGATAGTTCGATTGTTGGCAGATAATGATCCCATGCTGGAGCGTGTCGGCCGCATGCGACTGCGGCACCATATTTTTATCGACACACTGGATGAGTACTATCTGGCACTGCAGCGGGATGTGAAAAATGTTTACGACCTATGGCGCGTATATTCCCGCGAGCAGATTCTTGACATAGAAGATGAGAGGCGTACGGAAAGTGGCCTGGGTAGCAGGGGTTTTGCGGCTATATCAAACAACTGGTACCGGTATCAGGCCAATAAGATGTTTGAACAGGAATGGAATGAGCTTGCCGAAGGTTTTACCAGCGAAGTCGCTCCTTCCATTCTGGAATTAAACCGAC
>JAURLY010000285.1 GCA_030830945.1 Gammaproteobacteria bacterium
GACACTGATAAAATCCTTGCCTGCTTTTATTACGCCACATCTTTATTAATTACTCCGGTAGCAGGATTAAACGTATCCTGCTTACTGGTTCGTCCCTGAAACCTTCACGGTATTCGGGCACACATACATAATCGAGAATTTATTTGAACGATATAAAACTAACCTTTGGCGAGCTCGGCTTGTCAGAAAGCCTGGTGCAGGCAACCAAACAATCAGGCTATACCCACGCCTCTCCTATACAAGCTCAATCCATTCCGATTGTCCTAAAAGGGCAAGACTTGCTTGCTGCAGCCCAAACCGGCACAGGGAAAACGGCTGGTTTCACCCTGCCCATGTTACAACTTTTGGCCAAAGGAAAAGCAGCATCCCATAATCAGGCACGCGCTCTGGTTTTAACCCCAACACGTGAGCTGGCAGCACAAGTTAGCGAAAGTGTTCGCACTTACGGGAAAAACCTGTCACTCACATCGGCAGTTGTTTTTGGCGGGGTCAAAATTAATCCACAAATGATGCGTCTGCGTTCTGGTGCAGATATCCTGGTTGCAACGCCGGGGAGGCTACTCGATCTCTATAACCAAAAGGCAATCAGGTTTGACCATCTGGAAATACTGGTTTTGGACGAAGCTGATCGAATGCTGGATATGGGCTTTATCCACGACATAAAAAAAATCATTGCCCTACTACCCAAAAAACGACAAAACTTGCTGTTTTCTGCCACCTTTTCCGACGAAATACGCACGCTTGCTAAAGGCATCGTTCACAACCCCCAGGAAATTTCTGTCACCCCCAGAAATGCTGCCGCTGTCTCGGTGAAGCAGTGGCTGGCTCCCGTCGACAAAAAACAGAAAAGTGAACTTCTGATTCACTTAATTAAAGAGAACAGTTGGCATCAAGCGCTGGTGTTTACTCGCACCAAACATGGCGCGAATAAACTTACCAAGCAGCTCGACAAAGCGGGGATTAGTGCAGCAGCGATCCATGGCAATAAAAGTCAGGGAGCGCGCACCAAGGCTTTGGCGGACTTTAAGAAAATGAAGACCCAAATTTTGGTGGCCACCGATATTGCATCTCGGGGGCTGGATATTGATCAGCTCCCCCAGGTCGTAAATTTCGATCTTCCCAATGTAGCCGAAGACTATGTTCACCGTATCGGACGGACGGGGCGTGCAGGGGCCACTGGCACGGCGGTTTCGCTGGTATCTGCTGACGAGATTGACCAACTTCGCTCTATTGAACGCTTGATAAAAAAACTTATTGAACGCGAATATGTCTCCGGCTTTGAACCTGAGCATGAGCTTCCCGAGTCCCGACTAGATTCGCGCCCGATTAAGCCGAACAAGCCCAAAAAACCTAAAAAACTTGGTCAATCCAACAGGCAAAATTCTGGCAACCGGGATGGTGGTCAAGGCAATAAAAAGCCGGGGCCATCGCAAAACCGAAAACCCTCCTCAAGAAGACGCAGGAGAAAACCCAAGGCACCGGCCAAAACATAATAAAAGACAGTCAGGCGGGGGCATCTCCGCCCGCTCCCAGCCCTTTCAAACTCCGGGTATAATGCCGCGCATGAATGAACCATGATTATCACTTAATCATGCCGTAATCCAGAACTACACTAACTAATAAATATGAATGTACTCGTCATCGGTTCCGGCGGCCGTGAACACGCCCTGGCCTGGAAGGCCGCCCAATCCAGCTCTGTTGAGCAAGTCTTTGTCGCACCAGGAAATGCTGGCACGGCAACAGAAACGAAACTCAGCAATATCGACATTAATATAGATGAATTTGAAAAGCTGGCCGATTTTGCTGAAAAAAATGATGTCAGCCTAACCATCGTCGGACCCGAAGCACCCCTGGTAGATGGTGTCGTCGATTATTTCACTGGACGTGGGCTGGCCTGTTTTGGCCCTACTCAGGGAGCTGCTCAGCTTGAAGGCTCCAAGGCCTTCACCAAAGATTTCCTGGCCCGCCATAAAATCCCAACTGCCGAATATCAAAATTTTACAGAAGTGGAGCCTGCCCTTGCCTATTTAAGGGATAAGGGAGTACCCATTGTTATCAAGGCAGATGGCCTCGCCGCTGGCAAAGGGGTCATTGTGGCTGAAACGCTTGAACAAGCCGAAGAAGCAGTTAAAGACATGTTGTCAGGCAATGCTTTTGGCGAAGCCGGTTGCCGCGTGGTTATTGAGGAATTTCTGGATGGAGAGGAAGCCAGCTTCATCGTTATAGCTGACGGCGATCATGTTTTACCTATGGCCACCAGTCAGGATCACAAGCGAGTCGGCGAAGCAGATACTGGTCCCAAT
Source organism: Gammaproteobacteria bacterium (assembly GCA_030830945.1). GTDB lineage: Bacteria > Pseudomonadota > Gammaproteobacteria > Pseudomonadales > GM7GCV1 > GM7GCV1. The sequence goes on from JAURLY010000285.1 coordinate 2,304, forward strand.
ACAGGCGGAATGGGCGCTTATTCACCTGCGCCTGTGGTCACAGCCGAGATTCACGATCGCGTTATGAGAGAAGTCATCATGCCGACGATAGAAGGCATGAAAGCCGAAGGAAATGACTATACCGGTTTTCTTTATGCGGGCCTGATGATCATGTCTGATGGCACGCCCAAAGTCATTGAGTACAACTGTCGATTTGGCGATCCGGAAACCCAGCCTATCATGTTGCGCTTGAAGTCAGACTTGGTTGAACTTTGCCTGGCCGCCCTAGAGGGGCAACTCAACTCAACCAAAGCGGACTGGGACCCCCGCCCATCAATGGGTGTGGTTCTTGCAGCAGGGGGCTACCCCGGCCCTTACAGTAAAGGTGATGTTATCTCTGGCCTGGAAAGTGCAGACTCTGATACTACCAAGGTTTTCCACGCCGGCACCCTGCTCGATGATGGGAACGTGGTAACCAACGGCGGAAGGGTTCTCTGCGCCACAGCACTGGGAAACAATGTGAGCGAGGCTCAACAGCGAGCCTACGAACTGGCCGACAAGATTTCATGGAACGGTATGTTTATGCGCAGGGATATTGGATACCGGGCGATTAACCGGGAAAAAGTAAATCGATAATCTTTGTTAGAATCCCCCCATGAGCACAAGAAAACTCTCTCATCTAGATCGTATCCTTGACACTGTCGAGAACGGATTGCGCACATTGGCGGCCAAACCGACTCCTGGTCGTGTCTCACCAGCAGAGGCTACGACCGATGCGGTTCTCAGCGACACTGAGAGGAAACTTTCAGCGAGTCTTATGCGGGTAAACCATACTGGTGAAGTTTGCGCCCAAGCTCTCTATCAAGGTCAAGCCTTGACCGCCAGGCTGCCTAAGGTGCGTGAAGAGATGGAGCAAGCCGCCGCCGAAGAGGTGGATCACCTGGCTTGGTGTGCAGAGCGATTAGCCCAGCTAGACAGCCATACGAGCTATTTAAATCCCGCTTTTTACGCAATGTCCTTTGGACTGGGCGCCACTGCCGGTTTAGTTAGCGATCAAGTAAGCCTAGGATTTGTGGCCGCCACCGAGGACCGCGTTTGTGATCATCTTCGCGATCATCAGAATCGATTGCCTGCCAACGATACAAAAAGCCGAGCCATCGTTGATCAAATGTTAATCGATGAGGAAAAACACGGACACGCTGCCCTTGATGCCGGAGGCATGCTGTTTCCTGCCCCCATAAAAAAAGCCATGACCCTGGTATCAAAAGTCATGACTTTCACAACCTCAAGGATTTAAACGCTAGGCTTCAACAACCTCGTAATCATGGGTGATGTCCACCCCCGCAGCTGTCAGCATAATTGATGCAGAGCAATATTTTTCCGCAGACAGCTGCACTGCTCGTTTGACCTGGGCTTCCTTAAGTGCGCGGCCAGTCACTACGAAGTGCAAATGAATCTTGGTAAACACAGCTGGTATTTCATCCGCTCGCTCAGCATCGACCTCACAAACGCAATCTGTCACGTCATGACGGCCTTTCTTCAGCATGGTCAGAACATCAAAAGTCGAACATCCAGCAGTACCAAGTAACAGTAACTCCATAGGGCGAACACCCTTATTTTTTCCGCCCATATCTGGTGGGCCGTCAATCGTAATGCTATGGCCAGTTCCGCTTTCCGCCTGAAACACCACGTCGCCTTGCCAGGTAATCTTTCCTTTCAAGTCAATAATCCTCAACGAGATCGTTAAAAAAGAGGCGCGGAGATTATCAGATGTACCCTGATTTATGAATGCCCTGATGATTTTCCCAGTATCAAAAAAACCTGATTTTTCAACCAAGTGTGTTATCAATCGCGAAATTGCTCTAATAATGCTTCGCTTCTGGGACTAATGAATACACAAAAGAGGGTCGCACTCTAAATGAGAGCCAAAAAGTTTTTAACGCAACGCTTAATCCCGTCTGACAGGCAACGAGATTATGAAGCGCTTGCTGCCAGTCGTCCTGTTGCCAACATGGATGCTTTTTTGCAGCATTGCCAGAGACGTCGCTACCCTGCAAAAAGCACAATAATTTTTGCCGGGGAACAGGGGAAATCACTTTACTTTATGATTTCCGGCACTGTTACCGTTGTGCTTGAAGATGATGAAGGGCGGGAAATGATTATCGCCTACATCAACAAGAATGAATTCTTTGGGGAGCTAGGTATCTTCAATGAGGGCGACCGAAATCGCAGCGCCTAGATTCGCGCTAAAACAGATTGCGAAGTAGCCGAAATTAGCTACTCCAAGTTTCTAGAGCTTTGGCGTGTTTACCCAGAGGTTCTATTTTCTATCGGCTCACAAATTGCCAACAGATTGAAACGTACGACACGTAAGGTTGGCGATCTGGCATTCATGGATGTCACAGGACGTGTGGCGGGCTGCTTGCTGGAGCTTTGCAAACAACCCGATGCGATGACCCATCCCGATGGTATGCAAATAAAGATCACTCGCCAGGAAATTGGGCGAATAGTTGGCTGCTCAAGAGAAATGGTCGGGCGTGTACTCAAAGAGCTTGAAGAGCAGGGCCTTTATAGAAGTCCACGGCAAAACAATGGTGATTTACGGTACCAGGTAAAAATATTTTCCTCATCATGTAGTATCTGTACCTGGGTGCAGGAGAGATCCCTTGGAAAACAATCGAAAAGAAATAGAGTATATAGATCGATATCTTGCTTGCGAGACACGATCTTTTCCAGCCAAGACGGTCGTCATTGAGACCGGCGAGGTTAGTGATAGTCTTTTTTATATTCTCGAAGGAACCTTGACCGTCAGTGTTACTGATGAAAGTGGTCGGGAAATGATCCTTGCGTATCTATCAGATGGTGAATTTTTTGGCGAGCTGGGTGTTTATGATGACGGTCAACAACAGCGCAGTGCCAGTGTACGTACTCGTACGGACTGCGTTATTGGGAAAATGGACTACCAGCGTTTCCACGAACTGGCGAAAATTTACCCTAGCCTGATGAAACCCCTGGATTCCCAGGTTGCATCACGATTGCGAACTACCACTAAAAAAGTGCTCGATCTGGCGTTTCTCGACGTAACGGGTCGAGTCGCCAGTTGCCTGCTGGATTTGTGTAAGCTACCCGAAGCCGTCGAAGTTGAAGATGGGGTTCAACTGAAGATAAGTCGACAGGAAATTGCGAGGATTGTTGGCTGTTCCCGCGAGATGGCCGGGCGAATCCTGAAGGATATGCAGGATATGGGCTTAATTCACGCTCAAGGAATGACCGTTGTGTTACTGGGCGCCACTAAAGAATACGATTCAGAAGAATAGTTTTCTCAGGCTCTCACCGGGCTCTTCAGCCCGCATAAAGGCTTCCCCAACCAAAAAGGCATTAACTCCGGAAGAACGCATAAGTTCAACATCTTGCGTCGCCAAAATACCGCTTTCGGTCACCACGATTCTCTGGTCATCTATCTTATTTAAAAGTTTAAGCGTGGTATCGAGATTGGTTTCAAAGGTATGCAGGTTGCGATTATTGATACCAATCAATCGATTGCTGGTTTGCAAAGCAACATCCAGCTCAGCCTCATCATGGACTTCAATCAGGACATCCAGACCAATCTCCAAAGCGAGCTCATTCAAATCCATCAGTTGTGATTTTTCCAATGATGCAACGATCAGCAATACACAATCTGCACCAATCACTCTGGCTTCATAGATCTGGTAAGGATCAATAAGAAAATCCTTGCGTATGACAGGTAGGCTGCAGGCCGCACGCGCCTGCTGCAAATACACTTCAGAACCCTGGAAATAGTCTCGATCAGTCAAAACTGAGAGGCAGGTAGCGCCACCGGCTTCATAACTTTTAGCGATTTCGGCCGGATAAAAATCTTTCCTGATGATGCCTTTGCTGGGTGAAGCCTTCTTTATTTCCGCAATCACTGCCGCCTGCCCCATGGTCAGTCGATGCTCCATCGCCCGAACAAACCCCCTGGGCTCCGGCTGATCTACCGCCCTGGCTGCAAGTTCCTCAAGAGATACTTGTGCACTGCGCTCGGCAACTTCTTGTCGTTTGCGCGTATTAATGTTTTCCAGGATTGTAGGAGCAGCCATGTGAGTTACTTGGTTTCAACGTCCTTGAGCATGCGAGTAAACTCGGCAAACTCCTGCAATTTGATTTTGGCATGACCGGAGCCAATGATGTCGCCAGCCATCTGAACACCTTCTCGAAGGCTGGACGCTATACCTGCAACATAAATAGCAGCACCCGCATTCAAGGCGATCATATCTGCAGCTACGGCACTGCTGTCTTCAAACGCACTTTCAATCAGGGACAGACTTTCTTCAGCTGTCTCTACACGCAATGAATCTAGCGAGGTTGCATTTAATCCAAAATCCTCGGGCGTAATCTCATACTCGTGGATTTCGCCATCTCGCAATTCAGCAACAAAGGTTTTACCCGCTATGCTGATTTCATCCAGTCCATCCTCGGAATGAACCACCATCACGTGATTACTTCCCAGGTTTTGCAGGACTTCGGCTATTGGTCGCACCCAATGTCGGGCAAAAACACCTAAAACCTGATTAAGTGCGCCAGCGGGATTAGTCAGCGGACCAAGTAAATTAAAGATAGTGCGTGTGGCAAGTTCACGTCGTGGGCCGATGGCATATTTCATGGCCCCGTGATGCGCTGGTGCAAACATAAAGCCAACGCCCTGCTCTTCTATGCACCGGCCGACTTGCTGGGCATTTAGATCGAGGCGAACTCCTGCCGCTTCCAGCAGGTCAGCACTTCCGCTTTTGGAACTGACAGAGCGATTTCCATGCTTGGCAACATGTGCCCCAGCCGCTGCCGTTACAATTGCGCTGGCAGTAGAAACATTAAAAATTTTCGAGCCGTCCCCACCTGTCCCACATGTATCGATAAGGTCATTAACGGCCAGATCAACAGGCGTCACCAATTCTCGCATGACCTCGGCAGCACCTGTGATTTCTTCCACGGTTTCACCTTTCATCCGCAAGGCAACCAGAAACCCTCCTATTTGGGCGTCGGTTGCCTGCCCAGTCATGATGGTGGTCATGGCCTCACGCATTTCTTCAGTCGACAGATCCTGGTTCTCGATTACTTTGGCAATAAATGTTTGCATTGTTGCTAGCTCCTCGAGATCAGGTTTCCAGAAAATTTCGCAGCAGGTCGTGTCCATGCTGACTGAGAATACTCTCCGGGTGGAACTGTACGCCCTCTATGGAATATTCCCTATGGCGAATACCCATGATTTCGTCCAGCTGCCCATCCGGGGTTTGGGTCCAGGCAGTAACTTCCAGGCA
>JAURLY010000286.1 GCA_030830945.1 Gammaproteobacteria bacterium
AGGGCTCTTAATGCCTCCATATCGTTAATGTGCAATTCCTTATTGAACCATAAGCCGGATCCGGCTAGTTAGCGGACTACCAGGCAGGGGCAGTTTGCAAGGTGGCAAATTTTGTGGGAAACACTCCCAAGCAAAAAGCCAGAAATATCACTGTGCCCTTTGCTGCCGACAACAATGAGATCAGCCCCTTTTTCTTTGGCAATTTCTGTAACTGCTTGCCCAGCTTCACCTAGAACCTGATGTGTTTCTATCTGATTACAGCCGGCATTTCTTGCTTTTCTTTCAGCGGTGCTGAGCAAATCCTTTGCAAAGGCTTCCAGTTCTTCCTGGGGAAGTGTAAACGCAACTTCTGAGCCCAGGCCCATGGCGTAGTGTTGGTATTGGACAGCAAACACCCAGTGGGCGCGGGCGGCATAGGTATTGGCCAGTTCTGCGGCGGGCAATAGTGGCTTGTCGGAATCTTCAGAGCCATCAACGGCCACAAAAATATTTTTAAACATATTGAACCTCCTTCTTCGAATTATTCGAGTTTACTCGCCCGAATCTGTAGTTCCAAGAGGGACGAAATTCAATAAAGATAGATTTAGCCGATAACGATAGAAATTGCCACCAGTGCCAGCATGACGGCCATGCCAGTCAGTACGACTTTGCCAACGTTTAAGAGTGCTGTGCGGTCTTCTGCGATCATGTTAATTCCTCCATAGGTTGATGGAGGAATTATGTCTTTTAGAAAGAGATCAGGCCTTGATACAGGTCAATTATGACGAAGTAAAATAACTCGAAGCCGTTGCTTGTGGATTCAGTTTGCAAAGTCATTGCCGCCATCAAGGCGGGTTGCTCTCAGGTTACCCTGGATGGATTCGATCCGTTTTTCGACACGCTTTCCTAATTTAAGGGCAACAGTTGTAGCAAGAATATCAATAATAGCCAGATGGATAATGCGTGAAGTCATGGGGGTAAACAGATCAATATCTTGGGCCGTGACGGCATTAAGAACCACATCGCAGTGTGATGCCAGCGGTGTGCCATTGCGAGTCAATCCGATGATTGGGGCGCCTGATTCACGTGCGATGACGGCGGATTCAACCAGGGCAGTGGTTTGGCCGGAATAGGAGATAAAAACAGCGACATCGTCCGGGCTGAGCATGGAGCAAACCATTCGCATATTAATCGAGTCCGTGTGGGCGACCACTGACATGCCAAAGCGAAAGAACTTGTGCTGGGCATCCAGGGCGACCGGACCAGATGCCCCCATGCCAAAAAAGTACACCGTATTACAATTGGCGATTAACTTTGCGGCGTGATCGACAGATTGAGGGCTGGTTGATTTGGAAATGGCCTGAACACTGGCAAGAATATTGTCCATGATTTTTTTCATCACGGTGACTGTGCTGTCCTCCCGCTCCATGTTATCTACATACAGATCGTCACCTGCGGAAATTTCCTGGGCCAGCCGCAGCTTGAATTGAGGATAGCCGTTGCAGCCCAGTTTCAGACAAAAGCGACTGACGGTAGGCTCACTGACTTCGGCTTGCTCGGCAAGGCTGGCAATAGACTGGTGTATTACCCGATGTGGATCTCTCTGGACGATAGCCGCTAACTTGCGGTCGGACTTGCTCAGCTTGATGTCGCTGCTTCTCATGAGAGTAAGAAGTCGAGGTTTTTCGATCATATCGGGTTACAGCCTTTTGATTTTTTTGAAAGGAAATACGACATTTTATTACATTTTTGGGGTATGACTTTCAAAAAATGCGTATTTCCAGAAATTACACGCTAATAGCTTCGGCGCAAAGCTGGGTGATGGCATTCCAATCCTGATTATTCACCAAGTCATTAGGCACCATCCAAGAGCCGCCAATGCAGACAACATTTGGCAGGTCCAGGAACTCTCTGGCATTACCAAGGCTAATACCGCCAGTGGGGCAGAAGCTGATATTAGGGAAAGGGCCAGCCAACGCTTTTAGCAGGTTGTATCCCCCGATTGCCCCAGCAGGAAACAATTTAAAAGTATCCAGTCCGTATTCCATGCCCAGCATCATTTCTGAAGGGCTGGTAATGCCCGGCACCAGATTGAGGCCGGTATCAACCGCTGCCTGTAACACCTTTGGGGTAACGCCCGGCGAAATGCCGAAGTCCAGACCCAAGTCCGCTAAGGCCTCTACCTGTTCGGCGCTGGTCAGGGTTCCTACCCCAACATCAATTTGAACATCCGATGCTTTTACTGCCTTGAGAGCCTCCATCGCGGTCTCATTACGCAAAGTGATTTCAATCGCCTTGATGCCGCCGGCGGAAAGAGCCCGGGCCAGCTCCACACACTGCTCTGGCGCAGGCGGAGTGACAACAGGAAGGACTTTGTAGCTTTTTAGTTTGGTAATTAGATCAGACATTTAACTTTCCGTGATTCATGGACAGTGGTTGGGGTTAACAGTCGCCGCGCCGAGTTCAGCAATACCAACAGCGGCACGAAAATTTTCAAACAGACCTCGGCCGATAGTTTGCATCTCCGGGGTATAACTTTCAGTCATGCGATTGTGAAGTTCCTCCTCGCTCACCAGAAGCTCTAAAGTTCCGGCATTGGCATCCAGATTGATCGTATCGCCATCGCGAACTTTGGAAATTATGCCACCCTTGAGGCCTTCTGGTGACACATGAATTGCGGCGGGCACTTTTCCGGACGCACCGGACATACGACCATCGGTTACTAGGGCCACCTTGAATCCACGATCCTGGCAAATACCCAGAAGTGGTGTGAGCTTGTGGAGCTCTGGCATGCCGTTGGCTGCAGGTCCCTGAAATCTAACCACAGCAATCATGTCGCGGAACAGCTCGCCACGATTAAATGCCTCGATAAACTCATTTTGAGACTCAAATACTGCGGCAGGCGCTTCGATTTTACGATGCTCTTCCTTAACGGCTGAGACCTTGATGATCGCTTTGCCGAGATTGCCGTTTAGCAGTGAAAGCCCACCATTGCTTGCAAATGCGTTGTCGACGCTGGTCAGCACACTGGTATCTGCGCTGGAAGTAACCCTGTTCTTCCACACCACTTCACCATTCTCCAGTTCGGGAGCATATTCATAGGCGGAAAGATCCGAGCCCATAATGTTGACAACGTCTTCATTCAGCAATTCTGCACGACGCAACTCGTGAACCAGGTAAGCCATCCCGCCAGCTTGCTGGAAATGGTTAACATCGGCCGAGCCATTTGGGTAAACCCGGGCCAGTAGTGGTACTGCCTGCGAAAGCCGATCAATATCTGACCAGTCCAACATGATGCCAGCGCAGCGTGCGATCGCGACCAAATGCAGGCTGTGATTGGTGGAACCACCGGTTGCGAGCAAACCAACCAGGGCGTTAATAATTGATTTCTCGGTTACTACTTCATAGAGAGGACGATAGTTTCCGTTCGGTTCGGTTGAGCGAATAAGCTTTTCTACAGCCGCCTTGGTAAGAGCTGAACGAAGTTCGGTGCCCGGCTGCACGAAAGAGGCGCCAGCCAGTTGCACGCCCAGCATCTCCATCAACATTTGGTTAGAATTTGCCGTGCCATAAAAGGTGCAAGTGCCGGCACTGTGGTAGCAAGCAGATTCGACTTCCAGCATTTGCCTTCGGTCAATTTTCCCTTCAGCAAATAATTGCCGTTGTTTGGCTTTCTCGTCATTGGACATCCCGGTTGGCATGGGGCCTGCAGGAACAAAAACGGCTGGCAAATGACCAAACTCCAGTGCACCCATCATCATGCCGGGGACAATTTTGTCGCAAACACCAAGAAACAGATTGCCGTCAAACATGTTGTGTGACAAACCAACTGCCGTGGACAAAGCCACCACATCCCGGCTGAACAGACTGAGCTCCATACCCTCATGCCCTTGGGTTACCCCGTCGCACATGGCCGGAACGCCACCAGCAACCTGGGCGGTGGAACCCAGTGCCAGCGTGGCTGTCTTGATTTGATCTGGATAATCTTTCAACGGTTGGTGCGCTGAAAGCATGTCGTTGTAGGCGGTGATAATCCCAAGATTGGTGCTGTTAAGACGATCACTGGCGATACTTGGTGCGTAGACTTGATCAGCTATTGTGGTTTTTTCCGAATCCGTATTGGCAGCAAACGCATGGGCCAGATTGCCACAGGAAAGCTTGCGCTTGGGCGGTGTGTGCTCCATGGAATAGCGCATACGATCAAGATATGTCTGGCGCGTGGCAGTACTGCGTTCAATGAGTTCGTTCGTAACTGCTTCGACGACCGGGTTCATGCTCAGGACTCCTGCTCTTTCGAGCTGTTCTTGTAGACAGAAAAGGGGGTTTCAGTCTGGGTGAGGAAAAAAGAGATGGGCCATTTTTTGGGTTCTGGCGCACTAAGAATCTGATCCAATAGCTGGGACTTTTCGTCGCCAGTGATGTGCAATACCATCCATTCAGTATCCAGCAGCCTTCGGGCTGTCTGTGTGATTCTAAGAGGGTCGACTGTTACCGGGTCAATGAGCATGGCACTGTTTGGATTGCCCATATCGAGTGCTTCATCGCGACCGCTCGCCTCTGGAAATATAGAGGCGGTGTGTCCGTCGTTACCCATGCCTAAAATCACACAATCATATTTGGGCAGGCTAGTCATTTGAGAACTTGCCTGGGCCACGGATTGTTCCAGTCCGACGGAATCTGTGTGCAAAGAGATAAAGTTGGCGTTGGCTGCCTTGTTTCGGATCAGGTTTTCATGGACGAGACGCGCATTGCTGAGGTCAGATTCTGCAGGTACACAGCGTTCGTCGGCCAAAGTGACTGTTACTTTGCTCCAGTCGATCGGAGCATGTGAGAGGTATTGAAAAAGGGGTTTTGGAGTTGACCCTCCAGAGACGACCAAAGTGGCATAGCCCTTGGCATTTATGGCGTCTCCCAGACGCTTGGCAATACGGTCGCCAAGCGTTTCTGCGAGTATTTGCGCATCATGTAGATTGACTGTTTCCATATATTCCAGGTCTGTTGGTTTGACGGCTGAGATCGATCCACTCGCGAGAGTCCCGCGCCATCATAACGACTGCCTGGGATGGACCCATGGTGCCAGAGGCATAGGGATATGCTTTGGATTTCGCTGTTTGCCAATTTTCGCGTATCTGGTCAATCCAGTCCCAGGAAGCAATGACTTCATCGGCACTGACGAATAGCGTCTGGTCGCCATTGAGTACTTCCAGTAATAATCGGGCATAGGCATCGAAGCTGTGTTGGGCAAATGAATCCGGGGCATCCAGACTTAGGGATACCTCCTCCATTGGCGTTTCACCCACACCTGGCCCCTTGTTGAGGAAATGCAGTTCAATTCCCTCATCCGGTTGCAAACGAATGCGTAACTGGTTGCCCGCCAGACCGATGGTTTGGCTGGGGAAAATATTATGTTTCGGGTTGCGGAACTGAATAATAATTTCGGCGCAGCGCGAGCTCATGCGTTTACCAGTGCGCAGATAAAAAGGCACGTTGGCCCAGCGCCAATTATCGATTTCCGCCTTGATGGCGACATAGGTTTCGACATTGGAATCTTTCTCTGGTCCAATTTCCTGCTGGTATCCCGGAACCAGTTCATCACCAATACTTCCCGCTGCATACTGGCCGCGAATGGTCTTGGCGTTAATATCAGCCAGCTCAATGGGCTTAAGCGATTTTAAGACCTTGAGCTTTTCACCACGGATCATGTCTGCAGACTTATTGGCCGGTGGCTCAAGTGCAACCAAACAAAGCAATTGCATCATGTGGTTTTGCACCATATCCCTGAGTGCGCCGGTTTCTTCATAGAACTCGTGGCGGTCTTCTACACCGACAGTCTCGGCAATCGTGATTTGTACATTTTCAATGTAAGAACCATTCCAGAGCGACCCAAAGAAAATATTGGCGAACCGCAGGGCGAGAAGGTTTTGTACCGATTCCTTACCCAGATAATGATCAATACGGTATACCTGTGTCTCAGCAAATATTTTTGCCAGGGAGTCGTGGATCTTACAGAAGGATGCTTTATCTGTCCCAAGAGGCTTCTCAACCACAACGCGAGTATCTGGAACCACCAGTCCGGCGGCGTCCATCGCATTACAGACAGACTCAAAAATACTCGGGGGAATAGCAAAATAGGCAGTGAGCTGGGTTTTTTCGAGGTCAATAGTTTTAGCGTACTCAGAAAGGGACTCAGCGCTACTTGCATCGCCCTGACGAAGATCAATCCGGTTGGCAAAACGCTGCCATTCTTCTTCGTAAAAGCGGCCAGAGGTTTCCAGTCGGCCTTTGATCAGCTTTAGTACCTCATCGCGCGACTTCGGCTTGCGCGCCATGCCGACAATGGTAAAGCCCTCGGACAGTTCACCTGCCTGTTCCAGAGAGAACAGAGCCGGGTATAGCTTGCGAATGGCCAGGTCACCATCTCCGCCAATAATGAGTAGTTCAGATGTTTTTGCCATAGTTAAAAACCCTTGCTGGCCATGTTCAGAGGGCTATCTGGCCAGACTTTTAAATTTGAACAGAGAAGCGATTGTCCAGTTCCCGGCACAATGCGCAGGGAAATAAAAGTAATATTATTACATAAGCAATATAAAAAAGGTATAAAGTTACATAAATAGGAGCTGTCAATAATGGGCTTAAACGTGGCCGTTACTCCGGATATTGAGAAAAACTCGGTAATTCTTCACCGCTACAAGACCAATTGACCTTGGAGTCACTAAATATATGGCATTGGGGTTTGAAGTCGATTTCATGATCCAGTGTTCCAGCGGGAACAACCACTCTCTGCATCTGTCGGGCTACTCTGGGAATAGGACCGCCGCAGTTTTTGCAAAACCGGCTGGCGAATCGCTCGGCATCGGGTACTTTAAAAACCCCAATTTCTTCCTTATCGCCAAATAACTCAAGTTCACCGGGCTGCACGATGATATTCGACGCATGTCCAGTGCCTGTCATTTTACGACAGCGACTGCAGTGGCAGTGATAAAAGCCCGAGACTTCACCAGTAACCTTATAGCTATGGTTGCCGCAAAGGCAGGATCCTTTAAGTTCAACTTGCATGGCTTACTCCAGAAGATATTTTCTATCTATATTGGAGGATGCGGGGTAGGCATTCAAATTTAATATTGTTGAATAGCTCGATTTAAAATTCACTTTGGTTATTCGGGATTAACTAAAAATACCAGTCACTAAGTCAAAAACTTCCTCAGCCCCAAAGTCATCTCGGCGTCGAGAGCCTGATTTAAAAGTAAGATTGGCCGGCTCTTTAGGGCGTAGATTGTATTTCGTTAATGGTGCTTTGGACTCATGGCCAGTGTCCATCCAGCGGAAGAATAGTTGGTTATTTTCGGGCTGCTCCCACCCAATAAACGAGCGTAGTTGCCGTTTGATTCCATCCCACATTGCCATAACTGCCACCATTTTCTTTGGGTGGAGGGATATTAGAAGTCGATAAAGCAATCCGCAGGGATGTCTAGACGATGATGTGATTACTCAATTGCGGTTTCAAGAGAGCGATCCAGAGACTGGAGCTCATTTACCCGGATGATGCTCTGTACTTCGCCAATATATTCCGGCCCTCGTTCCGAATAACGGGATAACCCTTGCGCCAGAGAGATGCCGGTAATTTCGCCGGCATCGCGCATTTTTGCTCTCAGTTCTCGCAAGTGGCGATAAGGAGGATGTGTGTTCAGGTTGTGGATATAAGCGGCGATAGAATCGTCGACATCGTCAAAAGCTCGAACTTCGTGCATTGCGCCTTCATTACGTCGGCTGGGTACCAGACCACAACCTTCGCTGTAACACCACTCCCCGAAGAAATTATTGGCGTCTCGGGAAAATCTGGACGTGCCCCACCCGGATTCCTTCGCAGCTTGGGCCAGGGCCAGTGAAGCAGGGATCATGTCGACTCGAAGTGCAAGAAATTCAAGTTTTTCATCTGTGTCCAATTCTGCGTCAATTTCATATCTGGCGGCCAATGAATCCAACTGCGACAGGTCTCGTTCAGAGAGGTAGCCGCGTGTTTCGAAGGCCTGCTGCCATCGGACAACACGCTCACGATCTTTAAGTACCAAGTCATTGGCTTGACGGACGCTGGGCAGCATATAGTCAAAGAATGCCTGTTTTTTTTCGGTCACATTCGAGAAGGATGAAAAGTCCGGGCGTGGAATGCGCTCGAAGGTATTTGTATCAAAACTGGTTCGAACAGCCCAAGAGATAACAAAGGCCGCAATTGCTGCAATGCCGATGCAACACGATAAAAACCATTGGAGCTTATTCATAAAAGAATCTCAGTGACCTGATTTATATTGCACACGGATATCTTGCCTCACTGAATCAGGTTACAGCAAGCGAAGCCTTACCCAAAGATGGTTGTGGTCCGAGCTGTCCACTTTAATCGTCTCTGCACATTGGGTTTCCATGCCGCGAACATAAATATGATCCAGTACTTTGCCAAACACTTTACTTCGGTAATGTGGTTCATAGGTCAACGACGACAAGCCGTGTCTGGTCATAAAGTAATCCACAAGATTAAGGTATCTTTTGCTTCAGGTATTCGTGCAGAGCGGTGAGCTTTTTGCCGGACCAGGTTGCTGGTTTTCTGGATATTCAAGCTAATGATTTTCAGCTCGTTTCCTAAGGCTGAAGTCTGAATCAGGTTCCCCATGGGCTCAATGCTTTCGAAGCTCTCAGCGTCCGCAATGTCATTTGACTGGGCTTCAATCCCGGCAAAAGAAACTCCTGCCAAAATGGCTAGGGAGATTTTCTTGATCAGAAAGCGTGTGGATGCCGGATAGTTAATGTTATTTGACGAGGTCGAACAGAATGCCTATTTAATTTCAAATATTTGTGCGCAACATCTTTTATATGTGGACACTTTATTAGAATCCAAAAAGTGTAGTTTTATTACAATACGTGCATTTAATTGCAAGAAAATTTTATAATTGCGGGATGTTTGGAAATCTACCGATTCTTTTGACCAAAATATGCCTGAAAAAAATGTTCTCATAGCCGATATTGGTGGAACCAATGCCCGTCTGGCGCTAGCCACTGAAATAGAAGGTCAATTCAGCCAATTGAGAACGCTTGCTTGTGCCGACTATGAGACCTCCTATGATGCAATCAAAATGTATTTGTGGGAGATCGGCGTTGAACGCCTAGATGGAGTCTGCCTCGCAGTCGCGGGTGCGGTAGTAAACCAAAAAGTAAAATTAACCAATAATCACTGGCACTTGGACGGCGCTGATTTGCAGCGGCAGTTGGGTTTCGACAAGGTCCACATCCTTAATGATTTCGAGGCCATCGCTTATTCCCTGCCAACACTAGCTGAGAATGATCTACTTAGTGTTGGGGCAAGCCACGAACTTCCTCGGGGCAAAAACAGCACGCTGGGTGTTCTTGGACCTGGAAGCGGGTTGGGTGTGGCAGGACTGGTCGTTCGTCATGCGGAACGTTTTCCGTTGATGGGTGAGGGTGGTCACATAGGCTTTGCTCCGGAAAATTCTTTTCAAACCTCAGTGCTTGAAGTGCTATTCCGAAAATATTCACGGGTTTCGGCAGAGCGGCTATTGTCAGGCCCGGGTATCCAGAATATTTATTTGGCTATTTGCACGCTAGAAGGGGTGGAACCACAGCAGATAACCGCGTCGGAAATTGCCAGACAGGCGCAATCCAGAACAGATGAATTCAGCCAAAAAGCGATGGAATTGTTCTTTGAAATCCTGGGCCAAACTGCCGGGGATTTAATGCTATCTCTGGGCGCTTTTGACGGTGTTTTTATTGGCGGCGGAATCGTTCAGCGTTATCCTGACGAGCTGCTTGCCAGCAAGTTTCGTCAGGGCTTTGAGGCAAAAGGGCGTCATAGCGAGCTTTTAAAACCGGTACCTACCTGGTTGATCACCCACAAAAATCCAGGCCTGATAGGGGCCAGCTATTACGTACAGTCGCATTTTTAGGATAGTACGGCACTTCAGTCAGCATTTCAGCTGAAAGATCGAAATAATTCTAGTGCTTTGCACAATATTTAGGCTATCCATATACTTCGGACATCAAAAGGGCTTTATGTATGTCAGATAAAAACGTACCGGTTTCCATCAGCGCCAATATCAAACTTCTCGGCTCCATGCTAGGAGACTGTATTGCCGAAGTCGAGGGTGAGCAGGTTATCGAAAAAATCGAAACCATACGGCAACTTGCCAAATCGGCTAGATCCGAAGGTAAAGAAGGCTATACGAAACTGGCAAAGTATTTGATGTCATTGTCCAATGATGAGCTGCTACCAGTCGCCCGGGCTTTTAGTCATTTTCTTAATCTCTCCAACATCGTTGACCAGCATCATGCCATCTCTCGGGAGATGGATGACGAGCTTTCGGCGACGCAAACGCTGGAAGATATGTTTAGTAAGTTGATGGAGAGTGGCCACAGTGTTGACCGGATTGGCGATGCGCTCATGCAGATGAATATGGAGCTGGTTTTGACAGCACATCCGACGGAAATTACCCGCCGCAGTTTGATCAACAAGCATGCAGAAATAGATCAGGTGCTATCGCAACTTGAACTGCAAGGGCTGACCAGTCGGGAAGTCACCATATTGCACCGACGTCTGGCGGAATTAATTGCCCAGATATGGAACACCGGCGATTTTCGCGAGCATAGACCGACGCCGGTAGATGAAGCCCGCTGGGGCTTTTCCGTAATAGAAAATTCACTTTGGCACGCCGTGCCTGCGTTTATGCGGCGATTGCACAACACCAGCATGGCGATTACCGGTGAGTATCTGCCTTTGGAGTTTGCTCCGGTCAGTTTCACCTTTTGGATGGGCGGCGATCGCGATGGCAATCCAAATGTTACGGCCAAGGTGACCAAGCAAGTATTGTTGTTAAGCCGATGGACGGCCATTGACCTGTATTTACGTGATGTCCAAGAGCTGATTGATGAGCTTTCCATGTACCGCTGTACTCCCGAATTAGCGGATCTTGCCGAAGGCGCACGTGAGCCTTACAGGTTCTTGCTCAGAAAACTCAGGGCACTATTGAGAGAAGCAAAGGAAAGTATTGAAGCGGAGCTTCAAGGGCGCGGGGATGAGCAGGACAATCCATTGCAGTCGATGGAGCAGCTTTGGGAACCACTCAAGGCGTGCTTCGACTCCCTTTGGGAGAGTGGCATGGTTAACATTGCTGAAAGCAAGCTGCTCGATGTTCTTCGACGAGTAAGGGCATTTGGTGTCCACCTTGTTCGCTTTGATATTCGTCAGGAAAGTGACCGTCACACTGAAGCGATCTCTGAACTGACCCAGTATCTAGGGCTTGGCGATTACGCCAGCTGGGATGAACAAAAGCGTCAGGAATTTATCCTCTCAGAGTTACAAAGCAAGCGACCACTGATTCCATCTGACTGGACACCTTCAGACAATGTCAAAGAAGTACTGGATACCTGCCGGGAAATTAGCCGTCATCCGCGTGATGCCTTTGGAGTCTATGTAATCTCTATGGCTCGCACGGCATCGGATGTCTTGCTGGTCAAACTGCTTATGCGTGAATGCGGTTGCAAAGACTTGCTGCCCGTTGCACCTCTTTTCGAAACCCTTGAAGATTTGAACAATGCCAGCAGTGTGATGACATCCCTGATGGAGATGGACTGGTATAAAGAGGAGTGCGGAAACAGCCAGACGGTCATGATCGGCTACTCGGATTCAGCCAAGGACGCCGGGGTAATGGCAGCAGGCTGGGCCCAATACCGAGCCCAGGAAGAATTACTTCGGGTTTGCGAGGACGCCGGTGTAGCTCTGCAGCTATTCCACGGACGTGGGGGAACGATTGGACGAGGTGGGGCGCCGGCCAAGGCGGCACTGTTGTCGCAGCCACCCGGGTCATTAACCAATGGTCTGCGCGTAACTGAACAAGGCGAGATGATTCGAACCAAACTCGGCCTGACCTCAATTGCCACCAAAAGCCTTGCGCTCTACACCACGGCCATACTGCAAGCTAACCTGGACAAGCCTCCCGTTCCCAAACCTGAATGGCGCGAAGTAATGGACAAGCTAACTGACCTGTCTTGCGCAGCCTATCGTGCCGTTGTGAGGGAAAATCCGGATTTTGTTGCCTATTTCCGTCAGGCGACACCTGAGCTTGAACTGGGAAACCTGCCATTGGGTTCCAGACCAGCCCGTCGAAAAACAGGTGGTGGCATTGAAAGCCTGCGAGCGATTCCCTGGATTTTTGCCTGGAGTCAAAATCGTTTGATGTTACCGGCCTGGCTCGGTGCTGGCGATGCACTTCAGCAAGTCATGGATTCGCAAGGAAAAACCATGCTTGAGCAAATGTGCGAAGACTGGCCCTTTTTCGCCACGCGCATATCCATGCTTGAGATGGTCTATGTAAAAGCTGACATCGATATATCCAATTTCTATGATTCAGTATTGGTCGATGAGGACAAGCTCCCATTGGGAAACCAGTTGCGAACCCAGCTAACAAAAGACATATCGGCGGTGCTAAGCATTCGCAACGAGGAAAGCCCGATGGAGGACACACCATTGCAGCGAGCTTCAATTGATTTCCGTAACACCTACGTAGATCCGTTGAACTTGCTACAGGCCGAATTGCTTCATCGAAATCGCGAGAAGGAAGATGGCGATCTTCAGCAGGCTATTATGGTGACCATTGCCGGAATATCCGCTGGTTTAAGAAATACTGGCTAGCTTCGTATATCCGCGAGCCTGATAAAGCCCTGTTCCTTGAACGGGGCTTTTTTTGTTTTTATTGCCACCCGAACGGGTATTTTTTATTACCCCAAAACCTGAATAACAATAAAGATTAACGGAAGGTGAGAAGCACGATTGCTTCTAAGCTGTTAAACTGCGCGCCCTTGAATACTATATCCAACTCCGCTTCCCGGATTCGGATCAAAAAATTATAGGAGTATGCGAAAACATGACTATTTCAGGCCATATGCTTTTGGGTGCCGAAGAGGTAATGGGAACATCGGCACAAATCAATGCGATTAATCCAGCAACGGGCGAAAAGATGGCGCCTGACTTTGGCGGCGGAACCCAGGCGGATGTCGACAAAGCCTGTAATAAAGCAGCCAAGGCATTTTCCAGTTTTCGCAGACTATCAAATGAAAAACGTGCCGCATTCATTGATAGCTGTGCAGACAACATTATGGAGCTCGGTGACGAGCTAGTTGAGCGCGTAATGGCCGAAACAGGTCTTCCGCAGCCAAGAGTTGTTGGTGAGCGCGGTCGAACCGTGGGTCAGCTCAAACTATTTGCGCAACTTATTCGCGATGGGAATTATCTGGGTGCACGTATTGATACTGCCATGCCAGACCGAGAGCCGTTGCCTCGGCTTGACCATCGTATGCAATATATTCCGCTGGGCCCGGTCGCTGTGTTCGGTGCCAGCAATTTCCCTCTCGCATTCTCTGTAGCCGGCGGTGATACCGCAGCAGCCTTTGCAGCGGGTTGTCCTGTTATCGTCAAAGCGCACTCTTCCCACCCCGGAACGTCTGAATTGGTGGGTCGTGCGCTGCAGAAAGCAGTCGCCGATCACGGGCTGGATGAAGGTGTCTTTTCACTGGTGTTTGGCTCTGGACGTGAAGTTGGTTCAGCCCTCGTCAGTCATCCTGCGATCAAGGCCGTCGGTTTCACCGGCTCCGAGGGTGGTGGTACTGCTCTGATGAAACTGGCCGCAGCACGCCCTGAACCGATTCCTGTCTATGCTGAAATGAGCAGCATTAACCCGGTATTTCTTTTGCCAGACGCGTTGGCTACCCGAGGAGCCGAAATTGGCAGCAACTTGGTTGCATCTATGATGATGGGTGCTGGCCAATTCTGTACAAGCCCTGGTCTGGTTATCGCTATGGCTGGTGATGGCTATGATGACTTTGTTGCTTCTGCCCGTGATTCCATTGCCGAAGCCGCACCACAAACCATGCTTTCCCCGACTATTCATGAGGCTTACCAGAAGGGTGTTGAGCATCTTTCTTCCATGTCTCAACTGAGCCAGTTGAGCCAGGGGAAAGAAGCACAAGGCTGCCAGTGTCGAGCCGCATTGTTTGAAGTTTCAGCTTCTGACTTTATAAGCAATGAAGATCTGCGTGAGGAAGTATTTGGCTCCTGCTCTTTGGTGGTTCGTTGCGATAATGCCGAACAGATGATTACTGTTTTGAACAGCTTGAGAGGTCAGCTAACCGGTGCGATTCATGCTACTGATGCTGAGGACCCTGAGTTAGTTGATGGCTTGATAGAAGCGCTTGAACTAAAAGTTGGCCGTATTATCTGGAATGGCTTTGGTACGGGTGTGGAAGTCTGTCATGCAATGGTTCACGGCGGACCGTATCCGGCAACCGCCGACGGCCGCAGCACTTCTGTGGGCACAGCTGCGATTGATCGCTACATGCGCCCTGTTTGTTATCAAAACATGCCAAATAAATACCTGCCCAAATCTGTCGATGAAGAAAACTCTCTGGGTATTTGTCGGCTGGTAAATGGCGAGGTTGTTACAAACTAGTCGTTGTTCGATAGCTCTCCGGTTACGCGAAAGAACTGGGAGGTCGTTCAAATCTCTATACAGGCGGCTCCTTTAAAGGGGCCGCTTGTCTATTTCTGCGAATTGCGCTCAAATGCAGGGGCAACTTGCAGGAAATATACAATAATCAACGCATAGACCAATTTCCTCGGTTGCTGAAAAAAATAAAAATTCTGCCCGGGGGGTGAAAAATTGACTCTTAGCACAATCGACTTTGTGATCGTTGTGGCCTACGTGATTGCACTGATAACCATTGCAACACTGGTTTCCAGAGAAAAAGCTGGCCACGAAAAAAATTCCCAAGACTTCTTTCTCGCTGGTAATTCATTGCCCTGGTGGGCGGTAGGTGCGTCGTTAATTGCGGCCAATATATCTGCTGAACAAATTATCGGCATGTCCGGTTCCGGCTTTGTGGTCGGGCTGGCCATTGCTTCTTATGAATGGATGGCGGCGGCAACGCTGCTGATAGTGGGCTATTTCTTTCTGCCTGTTTTCCTCAAACACAAAATCTATACCATGCCGCAATTTCTCCAGCAGAGATTCGATAAGCGCGTTAAGTATGTGATGAGTGTTTTCTGGCTGGGGTTATATACCTTTGTAAACCTGACTGCCATTTTGTGGTTGGGCGCAACAGCAATTGCGACCCTGACCGGTTTTCCAATTGTTTATGGAATGGTTGCCCTTGCTGTGTTTGCCGTAGCCTACTCGATTTACGGCGGTCTCAAGGCAGTAGCTTTGACAGATATTATTCAGGTTGTACTCCTGATTTTTGGTGGATTCCTGATCACCTGGTTAGCATTGGACAGGGTTTCTGGTGGTGCGGGTCCTGTCGCAGGTTTCGGCGTCCTTCTTGATCATGCCCCCGAAAAATTCGACATGATTTTGTCGAAAGATAATCCCGAATATATGAATCTGCCAGGCATTGGTGTGTTGATCGGCGGTATGTGGATGATGAATCTGTCCTATTGGGGGTTTAACCAATACATCATTCAGCGTGCACTCGCCGCAAAAAGCATAAAGGAGGCACAAAAAGGTATTTTGTTTGCCGGCTATCTGAAAATGCTGACACCGCTAATCATTGTTGTGCCAGGCATAGCCGCGTTCGTTTTGGCGCAAGACGCGACCTCGGGCTTTAGTGTTGCCCGTCCTGATTCGGCATACCCAAGCCTGATGGCATTGACCCCAGTTGGCATTCGCGGCCTCATTTTCGCTGCCCTGATTGCCGCAATCGTGTCGTCGTTAGGATCCATGATGAATTCGATTTCAACTATCTTTACCCTCGATGTTTTTCGCCCACTAAATCCCGGCGTGGAAAGTGAGCATACACTGGTAAAAGTAGGTCGTATCGCCAGTGTTACTGCGCTGGTCATCGCCTGCCTGGTTGCCAAACCATTGTTGGGTAATTTCCCTCAGGCCTTTCAGTACATTCAGGAGTTCACTGGATTCTTTACGCCTGGCATATGTGCCATCTTTATCCTCGGCGTTTGCTGGAAAGGTGCGACGGGCAATGGTGCCTTGCTTGCGGCTTTGGGGTCGTTCGTATTTTCCATCTTGATGAAACTGCTAATGCCTGAAATTCCATTTATGGATCGCGTACTTTATGTGTTCATCGCGTGTTGCCTGATTATTGTGGCACTGGGTCTATTTGAGAAGAGTCGGGTTCAGGAGGGTGCGATCGAACTGCGTGAAGTCGACTTTACGGCGTCAACTGGCTATCTCATTGGTTCCGGGGTTTTGGTTGCGATCCTTATATTGCTTTACACCACTTTTTGGTGAGTTTCCCCGGGGAATTTAAAGGGGGCAAGGCCCCCTTTTTTTGGGCAAAAAAACATTCATTAGCCTGTGAGTTAATAGTGAAAGAAGTCATCATCTTTTACAGTAAACTTCCATGCTTCGAACAGGTATGGGCTTAGCCTTGAGTTTAATTAGCGTTAAAGGTCACATAAATTGGAAGGCGAGTAATGCATAGTCGGTTGATAGTTATGGCTCGTTTCTTCAGTCAGAAACGATGGGCAATCTGGTTATTCTATGGCGTTCTGACACTCGTTTATTTTTTGGTATTAGGCCAGAAATTTATTGCAAATTGGCAGCCGCCAACTTGGATGATTGCACCGATTATGGCGTTTGGTTCGTTTGTCGCCGGGTCCACATTCCTTGGTGGAGGCTCGGTCGCATTTCCTGCGCTGACTAAAATATATTCGTTTGAGCCGGTTATTGCTAAATCCTTTTCCCTGGCAATCCAAAGTGTCGGGATGACTTCTGCTTCTTTGTATATTTTTACCCGGGTTCGAGGTTGGCCCATGGGATTTATGGCGCTCTATCTTCTGGGCGCTACCTTGGGACTACTTTTTTCCATTGGCTATCTGGAAGCGCAAATACCCCCTCTGGATATAAGGATTTCGTTTACGCTCTTTTTGCTCTGCTTCCTCGCGGTGTATCTGCTAACCAGTAATATTCATAATATTTCCAGTGACACTCACCTGGAAAATAACGCACGGGACGTCTTCCTTACCATGTTCTGTGGAATTTTCGGCGGCATGGTTTCCGGATTACTGGGCTCTGGCGCCGACCTGGTTGGCTTTACCCTGCTGGTGTTTTATTTCCGTATTGAAATTCGTCGGGCAATACAGACATCTGTTGTCCTCATGGCAGCTACTTCGATACTGGGCATAGTCATACAGTACCTAATACGGGGGATAGATCCTCAAGTTGTTGATCTCTGGTATGTCGCTGCGCCCGTTGTTCTCTTCGGTGCCCCATTGGGCGCAGTCCTCTGTCGTTATCTGTCGAAACGATTTTTGGTGCTTTTTATCTGCTTGATTGTCGCTGCGGAAGTTGTCAGCACAATAATGCTGGTTCCAATTGATCGTAGCCGATTAGTTTATTACCTGCTGGCGGCAATGACTTTTATTGGGCTGCTCGCCGCTTTTCGAATACTGGCATTACAAAAACATGGCAGTACGGATACCTGATGAAGAACGCTCTTATTGAGAATCTTGAAAAAGCACTCGATCGCCAATGGGCTGACTTTGGTTGTGCAGGCGGCGCAGCACGCCAATTTTTTTCCCCCGCCCGCATTAACCTGATTGGGGATCACATTGATTATTGTGGCGGCAAGGTGCTGCCAGCCGCTATTCAGTTTGGTACATTTTTTCAGGTTGGTCTAAATGATCTCGGTAAGGTACGGGTCTACTCGCTCAATCAGGCCGACAGCATGGAGTTTTCCACAGATAAGCCCATTGAGCGTACGCCTGGGAACCACTGGAGCAACTACATCAAGGGTGTATTCTCTGAATATCAACAATCTGGTCGCTCACTGCCCTCACTGGATATTGCCCTGGCCGGGAATATTTCCGGAGGTGGTCTGTCCTCTTCCGCATCATTGGAAGTGGGCATCGCCTATTTGTTCGAAGCCTTTTCAGGTGAATCGCACCATGACGACTTTGCTAGGCGGCAGAAAATCAGCTGGTTATCACAGCGGGCAGAAAATGACTTTGTCGGTATGAACTGCGGTGTTATGGACCAGGCCTCGGTTGCTCTGGGCAAAGAGAATATGGCCATGTGCCTTGATTGCGAAACACTGGAGGTTGATTATGTCCCGATTAATCTTGAGGGCTATTCCCTTTTGATTATGAACTCATGCAAAAACAGGAATCTGACGGAGTCGGCGTATAACCAGCGCCGAATGGAGACTGAAACAGCTCTTTCCCAGTTGCGTGAAAGTCTCAACATCCGGTCACTCTGCGATTTGCGAACAGGACAATTGGAAGAGGTGTTGGCATTGCTTGATGATGATGAGCTGCTTAAACGTCGCGCCCGGCATGTGATTACCGAAAACGATCGGGTACTAAGGGCGGCAGAAGCACTTAAACAAGGTGATTTGACTGTATTTGGATCATTGCTCAATGAATCTCATCATTCCCTCAGATATGACTATGAAGTCACCGGTGAGGAGCTGGATACACTGGTGGGATTGGCACAAAAGCAAAAAGGTGTTCTTGGGGCGAGAATGATGGGCGGCGGTTTTGGTGGC
>JAURLY010000028.1 GCA_030830945.1 Gammaproteobacteria bacterium
AAAAAACCTTCTCCATACCACTCTCTGAACATAGCTTTTCCGCCAGCGCTTCTTGCTGTGGAATGCGAAAATAGTTAGATACGTGGCTCAGGGTTGCCGCTTGCTCAGCAATGGTCTTGCTGACTGCCGGGTGGGAATGGCCCAGACCACAAACCGCAATCCCGGTCAGCGCGTCCAGATAGCGGCGACCTTCCGAATCCCAAACATAGCGACCATCGCCTTTCACAAGTGAAAGCGTTCTATTGCCATAATTGTTCATCAGATATGCGCCCATGCCTTTATCCTCGCGCGGTAGTTTCAATCACCAAGCACATTTTCATGTGCCCAAAACGAAAAACGGCAGCTGCTATATATCAACATTTAGCGCTGCCGTTGAAAAAAAGGAGCGGATCATATACCCAGAAAGCCAGGTTGACAATGTTCAAAGCCTCTTGTGCTGTGGCTTGAAAGGGGTTTTTCACCTTCCGGGTATACCTGATTAGTTTACTTTACTCTTTAGAGCTCTCTGGCTACGCTTAAAAGATTATTTCTTGATCCTCAGGTTGTCCCTTGAACTCTGTCCAGCTAGGTATATTTTCCAGCAAGATTTCAGCCGTCTGCGATGAAATGGGCGCAGTGCTCAGGCACTCTGCATTTTCACCCAATATTCGAGATAGGTTGGATTTCTCTTGTGCCGTTTTTAGCCCCGAGGGTGAGCTTTGCGCCCAGGCTGCACATATTCCGGTGCATCTGGGGTCTATGGCCTATGCCATGGTCGACCTGGTCAATCATTTCGATTGGGCTGAGGGAGATACCCTGGTGGTGAATGATCCCTATCTTGGCGGTACGCATCTTCCGGATGTGACACTGGTAACTCCGGTGTTCTTTAATAAAGCGCTGGTTGGGTTCGTAGCCAATCGTGCGCACCATGCTGATATTGGTAGTGAAAGCCCTGGATCTATGCCTATTTCAAAAACTTTGGAAGAAGAAGGCATTGTTATTTCTCCCCAGTTTTTGGTGCGCAATGGCAAAATACAGGATGAAATATGGGATGAAATTGAAGGGAGGCTAGGAGAAGGGTCTGATACTCGTGGAGATTTTCTGGCTCAGCTGGGTGCGAATCAAAAAGGAGCCTTTCGGCTTTCCAGCGTGGTTTCTAGCCTGGGCCTGGAACAATTTTTTGAAGGCTTGAAAGAACTAAATCAATACGCAGAGGATTTGGCGCGTTCTTTTTATAACGAAATTCCGGATGGTATATATGAAGCGGAAGACTTCATGGATGATGATGGCCAGGGCCAGGAAGCGATTCCGATACGTCTCCGTATGCGAGTTCAGGGCTCGGGAATTGAATTGGATTATACTGGTACACACAAACAGGTTAGCGGAAACATTAATTGCCCAATTTCGGTGGCTGCCGCCGCTGCATATTACGTGTTTAGGTGTTTGCTCCCGGATTACACTCCCGCCTGTGCCGGTGTATTTAGACCTATTCAATTAACGGCGCCGAAAGGTACGTTGGTTAATGCAGAGCGCCCGCACGCCGTCGCTGCAGGCAACGTAGAAACCAGCTCACGGCTGGTAGATCTGGTTATGGCTGCGCTTCGTAGTGCATTGCCCGATCGTATGGCGGCGGATTCGCAGGGAACAATGAACAATATCGCCATGGGTGCCCCGGGCCCTGAGCCCTGGAGCTACTATGAAACCCTTGGAGGTGGAATGGGAGCGCACTCTAAGGGTTCGGGATTGTCTGCTGTTCAGTCACACATGACCAACACACTGAACACTCCGATCGAGGTGCTGGAAACCCGATTTCCCCTCAGAATTCGAACCTATGCTTTGCGAGCGAATAGTGGTGGAAAAGGAAAGTACCAGGGAGGAACTGGACTGATCAGGGAGTATGAGTTTCTCTCCCCGGCCAAAGTGACTCTTTTGACAGAGCGACGAAGCTTTTCGCCGAAGGGAGAACTGGGTGGAGGGAATGGAGCACGGGGTATTAATCTGCTCAATGGCAAAAAACTTCCGGCAAAAGTTCAGATAGACGTTCAATCTGGTGATCGGATAACAATCGAAACGCCTGGTGGTGGCGGCTATGGTAGGAAATAGCATGCCTGTCTATCAGGTTTATAGAGATGGGTAGAGAATTGATTTAATTCCGACTAAAATACTCAGTCTTTACATGCTAACCAGCCTAGAGGTTTTTAGTGAGCGAATCAGCCAACCCTGTACTCGATCAGATCAAGGAACAAATTGAAGGAAATCCCATCATTATTTATATGAAGGGTTCCCCTAATGCCCCCCAGTGTGGATTTAGCGCAAGAACTGTTCAGGCATTGATGGCCTGCGGCGAGCGCTTTGCTTATGTTGACGTATTGAGCAATCCGGATATAAGACAAAATCTGCCTCTGTATGGCAACTGGCCGACGTTTCCCCAACTCTGGGTAAATGGTGAGTTAATTGGCGGCTGTGACATTGTTACTGAAATGTACGAAAAAGGTGAGCTGAAGACGGTGGTTTCCGAGGCTGCAGCGTCTAATCCGGCAGAGTAAAACCCCGTTTTAATAAAAAAAACCGGCTCGTTGGCCGGTTTTTTTATGTCCGTGTTTTTGTGCGCTGGATTTGAGTGCTTAACGAAAATCGCCGCGCAAGGTTTCGACATGTCCTTGAAGAATCAATGCGTTTACTTCCTCGGGCGGGATTGCCATGCCGACTTTCAATTGTATTGCCCTACGTCTCAACCTTAGATGAAAGCCGGATCTCAAGGCCGGGCCATTTCCGTGACTAAAAAAACTCCCCCATATGCCACGTATTGCCATGGGGTATACAGGAACAGGTGCGTTTTCCAGAAGCTTTTCGACACCGCGTCTGAACGTTCCAATTTCGCCATCGGGGCTAAGACGGCCTTCCGGAAAGATCATTACCAGCTCGCCATTGCGTAGTGAATTCGCCGCCTCTCTAATGGTTTCTTCGTATGTTTTTCGATCTTCCAGAGGTGAACAAATTGCCAGTGTCCGGCTTGCCTGGAATACCAGGTTAAATGGAGCTTTGTTACGAATTTCCTTTGCCATAATAAAGCGAATAGGTCGTTTGCTTGCTCCAAAGATAACCACCGGATCTGCATATGAAACATGATTGCAAACCAATAAAGCTGGCCCTTCCTCAGGAAGCTGTGCTACCTCTTCTGATTCAATTCGATAGAACAGTCGGCTAAACACCTCCGCTAGAAAGCGTAGGCTTTGGACAGGCGTGCGGGTAAATACAAACACGGCGTAAATCAGGTTAAGGATAGATATAACGACGAGGTAGGTTGAAAGTTGGAACTGCAATACACCAAGGATGCCAATAGCAAGAATCGCCGAAGTAACCATGAAAACCGCATTGATAACATTGTTTATAGAGATAATCCTGGCGCGATTTTCCAGTGATGAAGCCTGTTGTAGCTCGGTGTACATTGGCAGTGCGAAAGCTCCGCCAAAAATACCTATAAGCAGGATGTCCAGGGAGATGCGCAAGCCTTCCGGACTGTCCAGAAACGCATTAATACCCATGAGAGAAAGTGTCTGGCTGGCCTCAATTTGGGCCAGATCAAGACCGGTTAAACCCAGTAAAAGCATGGCGATGGGTGCAATCCCTATTTCTACCACAAAGCTGGAGAGTTTGGCCGCCAGGGCGCAGCCAAGGCCAACGCCAATAATAAAGAGCGCCAGGAAAAGGGTGACAACAGACTCATCTCCACCACCAATGTAGCGGACAATGGTGGGGATTTGGGTTAAATATCCTGAGCCAATAAACCAGAACCAAGAAACCCCCAGAATGGCTGTCCAGACACGCTGTTGACCACGAGCCAGTGTAAGTAACTTGATTGACTGGCCGAGCATATTCCAGTCGACCTTGAGGTCGGGAGAACCAATTTCAATTCGGGGAATCTTCAGGGATGCAAGGTAGCCGCCTATTGCAGTGACCAGACAGCCAGTGGCTATCCAGATCCAAGCACTCTGTTGTTGTGCCAGGATTCCACCTATAAGTGTTCCCGTAAGAATGGCAATAAAAGTACCCGAGGCAATCAAGGCGTTGCCGGTTACCAGATCTTTACCCTGCAATAGCTGAGGCAATACCGCATATTTGTTAGGGCCGAACATTGCGGACTGCGTGCCCAGACAAAAAAGAATAAACAGGAGCAAGGGAATAGACTGCAAATAAAGTGCCAGAGCACCTACCAGGACAATTAGGATTTCGGCGATTTTGTTTTTCTGGATCATTACCGCCTTGTCGCCTCGATCGGCCAGTTGCCCGGCGAGCGTTGAAAACAGGAAGTAGGGCAGGATAAATAGGAGGGCCGCGACATTATTAATTGTGCTGGCTTGTGCGGCGGCATCAGTCAACTGGAAGGCCACAATGATCAGCATAGCGCTTTTAAACAGGTTGTCGTTTAACGCACCGCCAAACTGGGCTATAAATATTGGGAGAAATCTTTTGCTGGTGAATATACGCAGTAGTGATTTCATTGGACAGTGGTCGGTTGCGACTTAAAAACTTCTATTCAGGGCGAAATCGGCAAGATCAACCAAAGCTTGTTTGTATGGACTCTCGGGTAAGTTAATCAGCGCTGATTTAGCGGCATCGGATTCCCTTTCAGCAAGTGAACGTGTATAGCTCAGACCTCCGCAGGATTGCACGATATCTACAATTTTATCGATATTAGTGCTGTCACAGTTTTTTATGGCATTGCGGATTAGCTCGGCTGAATCCTGATCTGCTTCGCGCATGGCAAAAATAAGTGGCAGGGTAGGCTTTCCTTCAGCAAGATCGTCGCCAATATTCTTGCCCATCATTTCAGCATCCCCGGTGTAGTCCAAAACATCATCCTGAAGTTGAAAGACCGTTCCAAGGTGACGCCCATAGCTGGCTAAAGCCTGAACTTTGTCGTTAGGCTGGTTGGCGATAAGGGCGCCACCTGCGGTAGCTGCCTCAAAAAGAATGGCGGTTTTTTTGTGAATAACGCTGAGATAGTTTTGTTCGCTGACTTCAGGATCGCCGGCGTTAATTAATTGCTGAACCTCTCCTTCAGCAATTGCGTTGGTCGTATCGGCTAACAGCTTCATTATCGGCATATGACCTAGTTGAACCAAAATCTGGAAAGCTCGGGAATACAGAAAATCCCCTACAAGAATGGTTGGGCTATTGCCCCATTTTGCGTTTGCAGTAGGTCTTCCGCGTCGAAGCTCGGATGTATCTACGACATCATCATGAAGAAGTGTGGCTGTATGAATGAACTCGATAACACTGGCCAGCTTGATATGATCTTTCCCGGTGTAGCCACAACTTAGGGCCGCCAAAAGGACCACCAATGGGCGCAGTCGCTTTCCCCCTCCCTCGACTATGTACTCGCCAATGTTTTCAACCAAATCAACTTCTGAATGAAGCTGATCAATGATCATCTGGTTAACTTCTAGGAAGTCGCTCTCGGCAACCTTATGAAAGGGCAGCATTCAATGGATTTTCTTGTAGTTCAGTCGGGATTCGGCAGGGAATAAGCTGTCGTCGGGATGCTAGGCATCGACGGCATCTATGTCAAGAAAGCTCTTGAGATACCGGATGTTTTTTACGGCCGTTGTCACCCAAAATAAATTGTCCCCAAACCGCTGAAAATAAAGCGAATTACTGCTTGAACGCCCCCCGCGTTTTACGTAGAATTGCCGCCCTTCCAGCCGGGGGTCTTTGTACGAGGCATCTGGCCAGACCATTTTTTGGAGTTAAATCAATCATGTACGCGATTTTTGAAAGCGGTGGCAAGCAGCATAAAGTTGTAGAAGGCGAAGTTCTGCGACTGGAGAAGCTCGAAGCGGCTGCGGGCGACGAAGTCAATTTTGACAAAGTGTTGCTAATCAACGATGGCAAGAAACTGACCGTAGGTGCTCCCTATGTTACTGGTAGCTCTGTCTCTGCGAAAGTTGTTGAGCAAGGGCGTGGTGAAAAGGTCAAGATCATCAAGTTCCGTCGTCGTAAGCATCACGAGAAGCAAATGGGTCATCGCCAGTCCTATACCGAAGTGAAAATCACGGGTATATCACTGAAGAAAGCAGCTGCCAAAAAAGCCGCTGAACCCAAAACAGAAGAAGCGAAAGAGGCAGCACCAAAGAAAGCTGCTCCCAAGAAGGCCGCTTCCACAACAGCCAAGAAAGCTGCCCCTAAAAAGGCCGCTGCAAAGAAAGCACCTGCTAAAAAGGCAGATGCTGATTCTAAAGAGTAATTTAGAGGAGTAACAACAGATGGCACATAAGAAAGCCGGTGGTAGTACTCGAAACGGTCGCGATTCGGAAAGCAAACGTCTAGGCGTTAAACGATTCGGCGGCCAAGCAGTGAGTGCAGGCGAAATCATAGTTCGTCAGCGTGGCACTAAAATGCATCCAGGCGAAAACGTAGGCATGGGTAAAGATCACACCCTGTTTGCTAAAGTTGATGGAACCGTGGAGTTCATTACTCGCGGAGCGAATAACCGCAAATTTGTTCAGATTGCTCCCGCTTCCTGATCAAGCTGTTAAAGCTTCCGAAAAAGCTCCGTTCGCGGGGCTTTTTTTATGTCTGGTTGTCTTTGATATTCGAACCATTCATTGGTTTAAGCGTAAAATGCCATCCACTTGTATTAAGTGTTAAATGAAAACACAGGTTATATGAACCATGAAATTTGTAGATGAAGCACATATTTCGGTTACCGCCGGTAATGGGGGTAATGGTTGCCTGAGTTTTCGTCGCGAAAAATTTATTCCTCGCGGTGGCCCTGACGGAGGCGATGGTGGTGATGGTGGCAGTGTATACCTGCAAGCCGATGTCAATCTGAACACACTTATCGATTATCGCTATAAACGTAATCATGGTGCCGAGAATGGGGAGTCCGGCAGGGGACGTGATTGTCGGGGAGCATCTGGCAACGACTTGGTTTTAAAAGTGCCCGTAGGTACAACGGTTATTGATCAAGATACCGATGAGGTCCTTGGCGATTTAACCAATGCTGGCGATAAATTGCTTGTGGCCCAGGGTGGTTTTCATGGCCTGGGTAACACCAGATTCAAATCCAGTGTGAATCGCGCACCACGCCAGACTTCGCCGGGCTCTCCTGGAGAGCAGCGAAATCTTAAACTGGAGTTGAAGGTTTTGGCTGACGTAGGTCTGCTAGGACTTCCCAACGCAGGAAAGTCGACCTTTATTAGCCAGATTTCCGAAGCGAAACCAAAGATCGCGGACTATCCCTTTACGACCCTGATACCAAATCTGGGCGTCGTTAAAGTAAGTCCAATGCAATCCTTTGTTGTGGCCGATATTCCTGGCTTGATAGAAGGTGCGTCGGAGGGGCAGGGACTCGGTATTCGATTCCTTAAACATCTAACACGAACCCGGCTTTTATTGCACATGGTAGACGTAGCCCCTTTTGATGAATCCAGTCCGGTTGAAAACGCAGTTGTGATTGATGGAGAACTGGCGCTGTTTAGCCCGACATTGGCTGAGCGTGATCGTTGGCTTGTCTTGAACAAGACAGATTTAGTTGACGAGGAAACCCTTGCCCAGGTGAGAGTATCAGTGCTTGAAGCTTTGGAGTGGGAAGGGCCGGTATTTGAAGTTTCGGCGGCGACAGGAAAAGGCTGTGATTTGCTGTGTCAGGCGATTATGCAACACATGGAAGCGCGTAAAAAATTGTTGATAGATAATCCGGAAGCAGCGGAGCTGGAAGAGCAACAACAGAAGCAAATGCAAGCAGAAGGGCGTGAGCGAATAGAAGAGCTTGCGCGCGAGCGGAAATTGGCTCGCAAGTCCCAGATGGATGATGAGGATGGGGACGACGGCGATGTTGAGGTAGTTTACGTTCGCGAATAATTTAGGAACTAGATTCTGGTATAAACAATGAGCAGTGAAACCGATTACGAGGCCAGCAAGATCCGCAACCAGCTTCAAAAGCCTGGTCGATGGGTTGTTAAAATAGGCTCTGCGCTCCTGACCAATGATGGTCTGGGACTGGATACTGATGCCATCGCTCATTGGGTGGAACAACTGGCAGTGCTTAAGCAGCGTGGCTACGACATTGTTCTCGTATCTTCTGGCTCAGTTGCTGAGGGTTTGGTTAGATTGGGGTGGAGTAAACGCCCAGATGAACTCTGCCAATTACAGGCCGCTGCTGCTGTGGGCCAAATGGGGTTGGTGCAAGCCTACGAGCAGGAATTTCAAAAGTATGACCTGAATACCGCACAAATATTGCTCACTCATGATGACTTATCCAACCGAACTCGTTATCTGAATGCCCGCAATACGATAAACACCCTTATTCAGGTGGATGCCGTTCCTATCATCAATGAAAACGATACGGTGGTAACCGACGAGATCCGATTTGGCGACAATGATACGTTGGCAGGTTTGGTCGCCAATCTTATTCAGGCCGATACGTTGATTATCCTTACCGATCAGCAGGGGTTGTATTCTGCTGATCCGCGTATCAACCCTGGCGCGAAATTCATCTCTGCGGCCATTGCCAGTGATGATGACGTTCTGGCTATGGCCTCACCTTCTGGTGGTGGTTTGGGGCGTGGAGGAATGCAAACCAAAATCAAAGCCGCTCGTTTTGCGACCAGATCGGGTACTCATACCCTGATTTGCTCGGGCCGTGAGCCTGAAATTTTGCTGCGCTTATCCCAGGGTGAGAGCCTTGGAACACTGCTTTATGCAGATACAGCCCCGTTTAACGCGCGCAAACAATGGCTGGCTGGTCAGCTGAGAGTGTGTGGTGAACTTCGATTGGATGAAGGAGCCAGCCGCGTTCTTAAACAAGCGGGAAAGAGCCTTTTACCTGTTGGGGTTACCCATATCAGTGGTAGATTTAAGCGCGGTGAGCTGGTGAGTATCCAGGATCAAACTGGAAAGGAAATTGGTCGCGGTTTGGTCAATTATTCAGCAGAAGATGCACTGAAAGTAATTGGTAAATCAAGTGAGCAGATTATAGAGGTATTGGGGTTTTCAGATGGTGATGCGTTAGTGCATCGCGATAATCTAATCCTGGTGTAGCGTTTAAACTTTTTCGGCCGATACGGAGACAACCATGGCGCTTTTTAAAGAACATCTCTATCAGATGGCAGCTTACGCACCGCCATTAGAGGGTCGTTCGGTCGAAAAACACCTCCTGTTGGATTTTAACGAGCGAACCCTGCCAGTCAGTGATGAAGTTGTTGAGGCGCTTTGTGATTTTATTCGCTCCGGGCAACTGCAGAAGTATCCATCATATGGCGATATTGTCTCTGAGTTAGCTGAGTATGTGGGTGTAAGTCCCGAGCAGTTAATGATTACCAATGGCTCGGATCAGGGGATAGACCTGGTTGTGCGTGCAGCCGTGTCTAAAGGAGACAGAGCGATTATTCCTGCCCCCAGTTTTGCCATGTATCGCCAGTGTGCCGAGGTAGAAGACGCAGAGATTTTGTCGCCTGAGTACGATCGTGAAACTGGTTATCCAACGGGCGAAGTGTTGGCAGAAATTAGTGTTGATACACGCTTGATTGTTGTCGCTCAGCCCAATAATCCCTGTGGCACTATTGTTTCAAGGGATGATCTGCAGATGATTCTTCGGGCTGCACCAGATGCAGTTGTACTGGTGGACGAATGTTATTACGAGTATAGCCAGCAAACCGTGGTTGACCTTGTCGACAAATATCCCAATCTTGTTGTCGCGCGAACATTTTCCAAAACCTGGGGGTTGCCCTCATTGCGTTTCGGTTTTTTGGTATCGCAGGCCAACAATATCGAACAGCTGTTAAAAATTCGTGGTCCTTACGATATCAATCAATTGTCCATCGTCGCGGTGCGAGCTGCCCTTGCCGCCCCTGACTATACGAAAGATTATGTTCGTGAAGTGATGGAGGAATCCAAACCGTTGCTGGAGAGTTGGCTGGACGAGCGAAAAATTACTTATTGGCCAAGTACAGCTAATTATATTTGGGCTTTCTTTAAACAGCCGGATCAGCTGGCAGCCTATCTTCAGGAGCAGGGCATTCTTGTTCGTCCGAAAATGGATCCTGAAGGTAAATTGGGCTTAAGAGTCACTCTTGGCAATCTGGAACAGACCCGGAGAGTAATAGAGTCGATTGAAGCGTTTTATCGCTAAGGCGAGTCTTCATCGATTTCCAGGTCTGGTTTTTCAACAGGATAGATGACTGCCAAAATCCCTATCTTTGGGTGATCAATGTAGTGGAATTCAGTACTGCGCATTCTGCGCTCGCTTTGAATTTGAACAATTTCATCGACTGCATAGCGCACGCTGGATTTTTGATTTACAACGCTTACAGCACGATTATTAGAGCCATCTGCTTCTTCCGCCAGTAAGTTTACGGATTGTTCCTGCCCGTCGACACCGAACTGGTATTCGGCGTTTGGAAAGCCTGGTGAATAACGCGTTGGCTCCAGAGGAATGCCTTCCAGGCTTTGTTGATCCTGGAACAGCTGGGTTTGCTGCATCGCGACCGTCAGTTCAGGAAACCTCTCTTCAATTTCAGACCAATAAAAGAAATTTGAGGTCGGGTAGCTCAACTGAATAGGTAAATCTTTCCCGGGATTCTCTGAGGGGACCCGGCATCCAAATGGAAAATACCAGTCTGCTGGAGCCGGATCTTCATAGAAATCTGCGGGCAATAGTCTTTCATCCTCGGGCCAAAACTCTCGCACGTAATTGCAGCCCCAGCGTACGGTGCTCACTTCTGGCAGTTGAGACCAATCGAAACGTGATTGGGCATTTACGTCAGCAGCCATCTGATCCAAGTTGAAACTGTTGCCTTGATCATCATCCTCCGACGTTGAGTCAGGTTGTTCGAAGATCGGTTCGCCACTAACCTCGGTTAACCATAAGTTAGTGTGTAAATGCAGGTAGCGAGACAGATGAACCCGGATAGCCCCTTCAAGCCGGTAGTGTTCGCCAAGTTGTTCGCCCGCTTGGACTTTGATCCATGGAGCCGATTCCTCAGGCTGTATGGGTGCTCTCCAAGCTTTGTGCCAGAGTAAGTTGTAGGCATCACGAACTCGAATGGCATAGGAATCGTTATTGAGATTGCGTTCGTCAAAGGTTAGTTCTTCAAATGGGGGCAGAACGGCAGGTACATCCTGACGAACGACGGCGGGTTCAAGCTGGATAAGTGGGGAGGGCCATTCCAGATCAAGGACATTTGGCCAGTTTTCAGGCTTTTGCCCGGCCTGCACCGACTCCGAGTGTTCAAAAATCAGGATTTCCACTTGAAACCAATCCTGTGCGAGTGTTGCAGAGGCTCCGAGTAGAAAGACAGCGGTAATAATTAGACGTGGGAAAAACAAAAAAATAATCCAGTGTTGGGTAAATTGTTATCAACGAATATCGAGCGTCGATTGTACCCCTATAAGCTAAATTCTCTAGGCCGCAAGTCTGGTATTTAAAGTCGACTGTTTTCCAATAGATGAGCGCTTTCCTCGGCAAAGCCTGCGCCTACCTCAGAATAGAAATTAAAAGCCACGTCAGCGCCAAGGCGACAGAGTTCATCCTGTTCGTCATCGAAGTGAGCAATGGTGGCAATTTTCCCTTTAAAATCAGTTTGCTTAAGCTGATAAATAATATTTTTCATTTCTTGCACGCTGGGAATAGCCAGCATAACCAGCCTTAAATTGCTGTAGTCCAGCTGTTCCCAGAAATCAATATCGTCGGCGTCGCCCGTTACCACGTTCATCCCTTTTTCCCTTTGTTTTTCCACTTTGGCCGGGTCTGCTTCGACGCCCCAAAGACGCCCGCTCATTTGTTCCTGCAACGCAGCGTAGGCACCTGATCCCACACGTCCCATTCCGACAATGAGTACCTCGGCATTCGTCGGGCATTCATATCCGGTTTGATTGTGAACGGAGCTCTTTTCGAATCGACAAATCTGGCTTTTTAGTCGGGTATAAATGTGGTGAGCATATTTATATACCAAAGAACTGGTAGCGAATGAAATTGATACAGCCATCGCCATAACGACGAGCGCTTCTGGTGAAAGCCAGTCTTTTTCAACGCTGTAGTTAGCCACGATTAGCCCAAATTCACTGAAGTTCATCAGTGCCAACGAGGAAAGCAGGGCAGTACGGCCCCTTAGTCCAAAAGCCAGAAAAATCCCAAAATACAAAAGCATTTTAAATGGAAGCAAGGCGACGAGAAGCAGAGCCCAACCAAGCAGTTCCCAGGTGGGTAATGCACTAAAACCTATCATTAGGAAGAAGCCGATCAAAAACAGGTCTTTAAAACCAATCAATGACTTGTACAGCTCATTGGCCTTGGGTGTACCGGAGATCATCATGCCCAACATCAGGGCGCCCAGATCGCCCTTGATGTCCACCATTTTGAAAATTTCTGCGCCGCCAAGTGCCAGAAAGAAACCCACCAAAACCAATAATTCACCGTGGCCACTCATGTCCAGAATCCGGGTAATTAATGGACGTCCAAGTGGCAGTAGCAAGATCAGAAAAGCCCAGGGGCTTGGGTAAATACCTGTGGCGAATACCAGGAATAAAACAGCGACTATGTCCTGGATTATTAATACGCCTATCGCCAGGTTGCTGTGTCTGGTCTTTAGCTCGGCATTTTCCTCGAACATTTTCATTACACAGACCGTGCTGCTGAAGCTAAGGGCAAAACCAAGCAGTAGCCCGGTTGTCCAGCCCAGGCTATAGCTGGCA
>JAURLY010000287.1 GCA_030830945.1 Gammaproteobacteria bacterium
CTCAGGAAGACAAGTTTTCCGGGTTTGTATTTAAGATCCAGGCAAATATGGATCCCAGGCATCGCGATCGCATGGCTTTTTTGCGAATCTGCTCAGGTACATATCACAAAGGTATGAAAATCAGGCAGGTGCGCACCGGAAAGGATGTGAAGATCGCTGACGCAGTGACGTTTATGGCTGGAGAGCGAGAGGCTGTTATTGAAGCCACTGCAGGCGATATTATTGGTTTGCACAACCATGGTTCTATTCAAATAGGCGACACTTTCACAGAGGGGGAAATGTCGCGATTTAAGGGCATACCCAATTTTGCGCCTGAGCTTTTCCGTCGAATTGTTCTGAAAGATCCCTTAAAAATGAAACAGTTACATAAGGGACTTCAACAGCTTTCTGAAGAAGGGTCAGTGCAAGTATTTTTCCCCGAAAGAAACAATGACATCATTGTAGGGGCCGTAGGGGTGCTACAGTTTGAAGTGGTCGCCTTTCGATTGAAAGATGAGTACAAGGTTGAGGCTATCTATGAGCCGGTCAATGTTTATACATCGCGTTGGTTGGAGTTTACCGACAATAAACAAGAGTCGGAGTTTCGGCGCAAGGCCCAGGATGGTGTTGCTGTTGATGGTGCGGGGCATAAAACCTATTTGGCAAGTAGTCGCGTAAATTTAGCATTGATGGTAGAGAGATTTCCGGAAGTTGTATTCCGGGCAACACGGGAACATTAATTGGAAAGCAAGGCGAATATAAAACCTGTCAATAGCTCACCGATAGACGTTGAGATATCTCAGTCGGCGCCTCGTACTATTCATCCGGTGCTATCCAGGATAGGAATTCGTGGCTTGCGGTTTCTGGGTTGGAAAATTCGCGGAAGATTTGTTGACCAGCCCAAGATAATCGTCGTGGTTGCGCCTCACAGCTCAAACTGGGACTGGATTATAGGCGTGTTCGGATTGTGGGCGCTGGAGCTTAGGTTTCGGTATCTAATCAAGAAGCAAGCAATGATTTGGCCGCTTTCGTTAATCATTCGACGTACCGGCGGAATCCCGATTGATCGATCCCGGCCTGTTGGCATTGTCGATCAGCTAGTCGATGAATTTAATGTCTCAGATAAGCTCTGGTACGCGATTACTCCTGAAGGAACACGCAAGTCAGTATCGCGATGGAAAAATGGGTTTTTACGCGTCGCTTATGAAGCGAAAGTGCCTGTTGTGCCTGTGTCCATCGATTATCCTTCGCGGCAGATATGTATTGGTGATCCTTTCGATCTATGTGGAGAAATAGATACTGATCTGGATAATATTCGTCAGTATTTCGTGCCTTTTAGTGGCCGTATTTAAAACTTTCAATGCTTTCTCTTATTGGGCTAACTGTTTTAATAACGCTGGTTCTTCTGGTTATCTTTTTGGGGCTGATCTTTTTTAAGCCGCCGGTTTATCGATTGACGGGAAAAAACCTGGTTAGCCTTTTTGAGCTTGCGCTTTCCGGGGAGGCCACAGAGTCTGACTGGGATATTTTTATTGGTGTGCCAATACGCTATGACGACGATTTGGAAAAAATACGGCTTACTTGTGAACAGCTAACAGAAAATAAAGCCGTCTATGCGGATAGCAAAAGACGGCTATGCCTTGAACCCGAGGCGCGAAGGGCACTTGAGGCGTTTATTCAGAATCTATCACTGTAAGCGGAACGCGATTGGTATCTCTAGAACCATCGGCACTTCCATGGTCCCCTGTGGCAAAGGATCGAACGGTGAGGCATTTTCAATCGCAACAATTGCCGCTTCATCAAAGACATCGTATTGAGCCGATTCCGTCACTTCAATTTTTGATACCGCGCCGTTGGCGTTGATTGCGATGGATAAGCTTAGCGAGCCTTCTCTATTTCGACGCTGCGCTGAGCTTGGATATTCAAGCTCTTGGTAAACGCCCCGAAGAACTGATCGTTGATAATTTTGGGTAGCCATAAGTGATTCTGCAGTAATCATTACAGGCGCATCTTCATCTTCTTCGACCGTATCGGCCCCAGTGCTTGAAGGCAGCTCGTTTGCTACCTCTGGTACCTCATCACTTGTAAGTTCACTTGTATCTGTGGGCTGTTCATTTTCCAAGTCTTCTTCAGTGGAAGCTATTTCAGTCTCCTGGCCGGACTCTTCATCCTGATTAGAGCTTATTGATTCTGCTTCGGAATCATTATCCGTATCCGGGGCATCGGCTACGACAGCACTAGTTGCCCAGCCTGCTATTTGAGCCGCTCGTTCCTGGTAAAGTCCATTGACCCAAACAGGATTGACGCATCCCCAGAGACGTTGCCGCCAGCGAGCAAATTACTTTTTAGTTCACTGCTGGGCGGAATTGAGCCGATAAATGCAGTCATTAAGAATTCAAAAAAACCAATTGTTTCAAAGTCCGCCATTTCGTGACCGTTGATTGACATGATAGTCAGGTCAGATGCGATTCTCTCAAACTCGACCAAATCACCAGTCCTTAATGTACCTTGCAAGACCTGGGTCATGGCAATGAGATCGTTGGTCTGGGTAGACAGTGTATCCGGTGAGTTATTAATGGACAGATTTTGGATCCAGATTTTACTCCAGGCTCTGGGAGATCGATTTTGCATGATGCGGAAAGACAGTTTTTTACTGGTGTCTACTGCAATTACTTCAACAGGATCTACGGCAGGCGCTTCAAGTTCTAGTTTTATTAGTAGGGTCGTCTCACTGAATTCAGTATAGGCTCCAACACCGTTGGTTATATAGTTCTGGGCAAATAGCGAGAAGGGCGAGAAACTGGCTGCAAACAGCAGCAGTGCAGGAAACAGTTTTTTTTCGGCGGTTCTCGCGACCGGGAACACCAATTAAAATAGAAATTAAACCTGACATATGGTTACCCCAAAATTGAGTTTTTTATAGTTTTATGATGGTTGCCCCGTATTTGCTAAACAAACATTTAAATGAGTTTGTTGACCCACAAACCCAAATAAAAAGTCTTTTTAGTTCAGCTCAAAAAGTGAAAGGACACTTTTAAGAGGCACTCATGCAGTTAGCTAATATGCTAATTTAGGAATACATTAACGCTGCATATGCGAGGAGAGAAGAATTGTCATACAAACTTGTGGCCTACATCCCAGAAAATCATCTGGAAACGGTCAAAAGTGCCCTTTTTGATGCAGGGGCTGGCTCTCAGGGAGACTATGACCAATGTTGTTGGCAGGTGAGGGGGGAAGGACAGTTTCGTCCCTTGGAAGGGAGTAATCCTCATTTCGGCAAGCAAGATAGGTTGGAGCGAGTGCCTGAGTGGAGAATAGAAGTGTTAGTTGAGGATGCCTCTTTGACGGCCGTTAAGAAAGCCTTGTTAGCCAGTCATCCTTACGAAGAACCAGCCTACGATTTTTACCTTATTGCAGATGTTTAGTTTGCTTATGGCGCGTGGCGGGTAACCGACCAGACTTGCTTTTCTTTCCTGTAAATAAAGCGATCATGCAATCTGTCAGGCTGACCCTGCCAGAACTCTATGCTTTGTGGCACCAGTCGATAGCCCCCCCAATTTGATGGCCGCGGTACTGGCTTATCAAAATAGGATGATTCCAGCTCTTCGGCTTCTCTTTCAAGGACTTCGCGATTATCAATCGGCTGGCTTTGTTGTGAAACATGGGCGCCGATCTGACTACCGCGGGGACGGGTTAAGAAATAATCGTCAGACTCTTGAGCACTCATTTTTTCTACCTGGCCGATAACGATTACCTGACGTTCCAATTCTTCCCAATAGAAACAAATAGATGCCTTGGGGTTTTCCGCAAGTTGCTGGCCTTTGCGGCTTTCGTAGTTGGTATAGAAATTAAATCCGCGGGTATCAAAGCCTTTCAGTAAAACAGTTCTTGCAACTGGTTGTCCGTCCTTGCCGCACGTTGCCAGTGTCATAGGATTCGCATAGTTACTGCATTTTTCTTCAGCTTCGGCAAACCATAAGCGAAATTGCTCAAATGGATCGTCGAGAAGCCCTTTTTTGTGTAAGGGTTCAGATGTGAAGACGGGGCCTCGATAGGCATCAATAGACATGGCAGCCTCTCTAACTTATATGACCGGTTGTTCGCACTCGCCTTGAGCCAACTTGGATTGGCGTGGCTTTGGCAGCCTGTCGATCGTCGATTTGCTTGTCGATGATGTTTTTCATAGCGATAAGCAGCCCTGTCACCATGAAGGCGCCCGGGGGGAGAATCGCCACCAGCATGCCAGATTCTATATTCAGCAGGGTTATTTTCCAGCTGCGAGCGGCCTCACCAAACAGCAAATTCATATCGGCGAACAAGGCTCCAGTCCCGAGAAACTCTCGGATAGCTCCCAGAACGATAAGTACAGCCATAA
>JAURLY010000288.1 GCA_030830945.1 Gammaproteobacteria bacterium
ACCCCGGAAAGATCCGAGGACTGATATTCGCGCGCAACATGCTCATAGCCTTTTTCATTGATCAGCTTTCGTGTGGCGAAATCCAGTTCTGGCGCTACAATTTTGATTTCTGGTTCTGCTCGAGAAAGCATGTTTGCTTTGTGCCAGGCAATACTGCCACCGCCAACGATCAGAACTGGCTGACCCTTGAGTTTGATAAAAAGTGGGAAACTTTCCATCAACGATTAGCTGCCAGTAATGGCTTCAAGGCCACCCATATAAGGTCGCAACGCTTCGGGCACCTCAATGGAACCGTCTTCCTGTTGATAGTTTTCTATGATCGACAGCAGGGTTCTTCCCACTGCCAAGCCAGAGCCATTAAGCGTGTGAAGCAATTCTGGCTTACCTTCGCTATTGCGATAGCGCGCTTTCATTCGGCGAGCCTGAAAATCCCTAAAATTTGAACAAGAAGAGATTTCCCTATATGTATTCTGAGAGGGCAACCAAACTTCTAAGTCGTACGTCTTTGCTGCTGAGAAACCAATATCACCGCCACACAGAATGACCTTGCGATAAGGTAATTCCAGAGACTGTAGAATATTTTGGGCATGACCGGATAACGCCTCAAGTGCGTCATCCGATTCTTCTGGCTTAACAAATTGGACTAGCTCGACTTTTTCAAACTGATGTTGTCGAATCATGCCTCGGACATCACGGCCATAACTGCCAGCTTCGCTTCGAAAGCAAGGAGTATGGCAGACGTATTTCAGCGGCAACTCACCATCATATATTTCGTCACGGAGAGTGTTGGTAACCGGCACTTCCGCGGTTGGAATTAGGTAATACCCCTGCTCCACATCGAGACGGAACAAGTCTTCCTCAAATTTCGGCAGCTGACCGGTACCCCTCAAGGAATCACGATTGACGATATAAGGGGTATAAATTTCTCGATACCCATGCTCATCAATATGGGTGTTAAGCATGTATTGGATAAGTGCACGGTGCATCCGTGCAATCTGGTCACGCATAACGACGAAGCGAGAACCGGTAATTTTTGCACCTGTTTCAAAATCCATCCCGTTGAGCGCTTCACCCAAATCGACATGATCGCGCACATCGAAGTCAAATTTGCGGGGATTTCCCCAACGGCTTATTTCGACATTGTCGTCTTCACTTTTACCCGCGGGAACTGATTCATCGGGGATATTGGGGATACCCGCCAAAAGGTCATTCATTTGATCCTGGACTTTATCCAATTGGCCTTTTGCGTCGTCCAGTTTTCCGCCGAGATCAGCTACTGCATCCAGCAGCGGCTGGATATCCTCTCCCTTGGCTTTGGCCTGCCCTATGGATTTGGAGCTTTTGTTCCTCTCGGCCTGCAAGTTTTCAGTTTCAACCTGAAGCATCTTACGTTGCTCTTCAAGGTTATTTAATGTGTTGATATCGAGCTGGTATCCACGCAATGCCAAACGTTTGGCAACTTGCTCAGGCTCATTTCGGATTAATTTTGGATCTAACATCTCAGTTCAAATATGTGGAATAACGCCAATTAAAGGAGGCGAGCAAGGCTCATGCCCAGAAAGGCCGCAACAATACAGAAAATCAGGCTGGATACAACATATACCAGAGCAATGGAAACTTCGTGATTTTGAATCAGGCCAGCCGCTTCTATGGCAAAGGTAGAAAAGGTGGTAAATGCCCCAAGAAAGCCAACCACCAAAAGATCGCGCCAATAGGGTGGAAATGCTGCTTTTTCGACCAAAATAACATAGGCCAAGCCAATAAACAGCGAGCCTAATAC
Source organism: Gammaproteobacteria bacterium (assembly GCA_030830945.1). Taxonomy (GTDB): domain Bacteria; phylum Pseudomonadota; class Gammaproteobacteria; order Pseudomonadales; family GM7GCV1; genus GM7GCV1. The sequence goes on from JAURLY010000288.1 coordinate 1,781, forward strand.
ATTGACGATAAATGTGGCCCAGGGAAAACCAACGGTGACGGGGACAGACAAACTTACGGCATAACGGGCCATGGCACCAAAAGCTCCGCCAGAGGCGACCATCAAGAATTTGGGGAGCATGCTCATATGGGTTCAACCCTGATTGGTTTCGATTACAGTTATTTGCCAGTATTTGATTGTTCGTCCAACTGGCGCAAGTATTCCAGCTTTTCAGATATTTTTCTCTCCAGTCCCTGGTTTACTGGACGATAATATTTCCGATCCGAAATTTCCCTGGGCAAATAGACTTCTCCTGCTGCATAAGCCCCTTCTTCATCGTGGGCGTATCGATAGTCCTTACCATGCCCCAGCTCTTTGGCTACCTGCGTGGGCGCATTTCGCAAATGCTCAGGAACGTCATAACTTGGATCAGAGTTAATGTCTGCCATCACCTGATTATAGGCTTTATAGACCGCATTACTTTTCGGCGCACTTGCCAGGTAAACAACTGCCTGGGCGATTGCCAATTCACCCTCCGGGGAACCCAGGCGATCATAGGTTTCCCAACCATTCAGGCATATTTCCAACGCGCGAGGATCGGCATTGCCAATATCCTCCGAGGCCATTCGCACTACTCGGCGTGCGACATAAAGAGGATCACAGCCCCCATCAATCATGCGACAAAACCAGTAAAGCGCCGCATCCGGGTTGGACCCACGCACAGATTTATGCAGGGCAGAAATTTGATCATAGAAATAATCGCCACCCTTATCGAAACGACGTTGACGACCAGAGAGAACCTGCTTCATCTGGTGATCATCAAGCTGACCTGATTCACCAGCATAGGCTGCAGCAATTTCCAAAATATTTAACACTCGACGACCATCGCCATCCGCCGCGTCAGCTAGTTTTTCAAGCTGATCTTCATTGATCTGTAATTGTGGGTACGAATGCTTTTGCGCACGTAAAATAATCTGCTTTAGCGCCTGTAAAGACAGGGCCTTGAGTACGTAAAGCTTACACCGTGAAAGCAATGCACTATTTAGTTCAAATCCAGGGTTCTCTGTGGTGGCACCAATAAAAATGATGGTTCCGTCTTCAATATGCGGTAGGAATCCGTCTTGCTGGGCCTTGTTAAACCTGTGGACCTCATCGACAAACAAAACAGTTTTTCGACCAGACATGGACGCGGTTTGTCTGGCACGCTCTATCGCGTCCCGTACATCTTTTATGCCTGAGGTAACCGCTGAGAGTGTTAAAAATTCGGTATCGGCGTACTCGGAAACCATTCTCGCCAACGTTGTCTTACCCACTCCCGGAGGGCCCCACAAAATCATCGAATGTGGCTGACCACTCTCCAGAGCTGTTCTTAAGGTGCTGTCCTTGCCAACGATCTCTTCTTGACCATATAGAGCGTCCAGACTCAATGGGCGCAACTTCGCCGCAAGCGGCTGGTATGGGTTATTCCCTGAGGCAAAAAGATCAGTCATCGACTATGACTTCAGCATCCACTGAGATAGAAAATTGATAAGGATGTTCGGGCAAAATCTGATCAAGTGAATCAAATTGGATATCGGTTATCTGTCCAAGATTATCTTCCAGTTCCATTCGAGTTGGTGTTCCATCATCGAACGTCAATGCAAGTGATTTGTAGCCGGCATCTTCAGCGCGCGGGGATAACATAAACCTGCTGCCGATGACTTCAACCTGATAATAGTCTGCCAAATTGCCCTCCCCGACAAACACGGCTGCAGGGTTGTCTGCCGGGTTGGCACTCCAGGGCCTTATACGCACCTGGTTCAAATCTTCATCGTGGAAGTAAATATTCTGCCCATCGGCGACCAGAATCGAGCGATAAGGCTCTGTTACTTGCCAAAATATTCGATTGGGTTTTTCAAAACTGAGAATCCCTTCTTGCTCATCAAGAAGATAGCCATCCTCTTCCGTCACCGTCTGAATGAATGAGGATTGAAAGCCATTCAGTTGATCCAGCAGTTGTTGCAGCTCATCTACTGCCTCTTGTGCGGACACGTTTGGCGCTATAGACCAGATTGCAAACAAAAAAAAGATTTTTATAACCGGAGCTGGGAGCAAAGTAATACTGCGCATAGGCTTGCTTAATGTTTTGGCGGTGGTGGTGCTAAGACCTCACGATTACCATTGGGTTGCATTTCAGTCACAACACCAGCGGCCTCCATCGCTTCCACCAGGCGTGCAGCACGGTTATAGCCTATTCGGAGTTTTCGCTGCACAGAGGAGATCGAGGCTTTTTGGCTTTCGGTGACAAACTCTACCGCCTGATCGTATAGCGCATCGGATTCTGCGTCATCACCGGAATTATCCGAGTCGGATGTGTAGCCTGGCACGGGAACATCGGCGCTGGTTGCTTCTTCAGTCAAGCCTTCAACGTACTCAGGCTCGATCCCGCGACTGGTCCAGTCTTCCACCACTTTGTGTACTTCATGATCGTCTACAAACGCACCATGAACACGTACAGGCACGCTTGTGCCAGTTGGCAAGAACAACATATCCCCATGACCGAGCAGTTGTTCTGCACCACCCTGATCCAGAATCGTGCGTGAATCGATGCGGGATGAGACCTGAAAAGCCATTCGAGTCGGGATATTGGCCTTGATTAATCCGGTAATCACATCGACAGAAGGTCTCTGCGTCGCCAGGATAAGATGTATTCCAGCTGCACGTGCTTTTTGGGCAATACGGGCGATTAGCTGCTCCACTTTTTTGCCAACGATCATCATCATATCGGCGAATTCATCGATAACGACCACAATAGCCGGCAGCGGCTCCAGATTTGGTGCAGGCATCATGCCCTCGCCCCCGGCTTCTTCAAACCGCATTTGTTCCAGTGGCTCGGGACGCCATATCGGATCCGGAATGGGTTCACCGGCTGCATTGGCTTCGCGAACTTTCTTGTTATAGCCCGCGAGGTTACGCACACCTAACTGAGCCATAAGTTTATACCGGCGCTCCATTTCACCTACACACCAACGCAATCCATTGGCGGCATCTTTCATGTCGGTCACCACTGGCGCCAACAAATGTGGAATACCCTCGTAAACAGCCAATTCCAGCATTTTGGGGTCAACCAACAGCAATCTAACTTCGTCTGGCGAAGCCTTGTACAAAAGACTCAACAGCATGACATTCACGGCCACCGACTTACCTGAACCCGTAGTTCCTGCAACCAGCAGGTGAGGCATACGTGCGAGATCTGCAATTACAGGTTGTCCGGAAATGTCGTGCCCCATCGCCAGAGTTAATGGGGATTTGGATTGTTCGTAATTAGAGGACGCCAAGACCTGACTTAACCGAACCATTTCCCGCTTTTCATTGGGCACTTCAATACCAACGACAGACTTGCCCGCAATTACTTCGACTACTCGCACACTGGTTACGGCCAACGAACGAGCCAAATCCTTGGCCAGATTCGTAATTTTGCTGGCCTTTACGCCTGCGGCCGGCTGAATTTCGAATCGGGTCACCACTGGACCCGGCTGAACAGCCACAACTTCTGCGATGACTCCAAAGTCCTTGAGTTTTATTTCCAGAAGTCGCGACATCGCCTCCAGGGACTCTGCCGAATAACCTGTTCGATCTGCATCTTCCATTGAGTCAAGCAGGCTTAACTGTGGCAGACGATTACTTTCACCACTTTGGTCTTTAAACAATTCCGCCTGCTTTTCTTTTTGCACTCGTTTACTGGGTGCAGGAGGTGCTGGCGGCTTGTGGATTTCAACAGGTTTACGAGAACTTTTTCGCTGTTTTTCAGCAGCGACGGCAAACTCCCTCTTCTGGACTGTTTTTTCCGTTTCCCGTTTCTGGGCTCTTGCCACTAAGAACTGCTGAAACCCGTACTTTATTCGCTGATAACCGTGGACAGTTCCATGCCCAACCGAATCAAACAATCTTAACCATGACAGCCCGGTATAAAGCGTGATTCCGTATAAAAACATGGCGATCAACAGTAACTTGGTACCAATCACACCGAGTGCGCCGGTCATGATCATGGCTATGCTATGGCCAAGTAGTCCCCCGTCACCCTGAGGCAGCAAAGACTGAGGCGAACCACGGAAAAACACCAGTGCCGAGCCAGCAATCATTATCAATACAAAACCCAGAATTCTCAGGGCCAAGTGATGACTAACCTGACTTGCAGGCTCTACGCGGTATTCACGAAAAATCTTGATGACCTGATAACCCACCAAAAGTGGAAACAGGTATGCAAGCTGTCCGAAGACATAAAAGAATACATCGGACAGCCAGGCTCCTGCGGGGCCAACTGCATTACTTATCTGGTCATTGGATCCAGTGCGAGACCAACCCGGGTCGGCCGGGTCATAGCTGAGCAGCGTTAGCAAGAGGATGACAGCAATTACCGCACAGCCAATGAGCGCACCTTCACGCAAAATGGAGTGCTGTATTCTCGCCTGATCAGTATTTGTGGATTCTTTCTTTGTGCTACTCAAAAACTATGGTCCGTTGAGTCAGAATTATCCTCCGCATTTTGCCCTAAAGCTGATCTGCAGGCCAACGCAACAATCATTTCATTTGCACAATTGTCGTTCTATATTCCTGTCATATAATCAACTTATTGTCCCTGACCGCCCGCATTGTCTATGATTGCGCGCAGATTAAAATTCCCAACGATATATTCAAGGAAACATTCATGAGCGATGTCAGTCACCATCGATTAATTATTCTGGGCTCTGGCCCTGCAGGCTACACGGCAGCTGTCTACGCTGCCAGGGCGAACCTCAATCCTGTTTTGATTACAGGAATGGAGCAAGGTGGTCAGCTGACAACCACTACGGACGTGGATAACTGGCCAGGCGATGTTGAGGGACTCCAAGGACCGGATTTGATGATACGGATGCAGCAACATGCTGAGCGCTTCGATACTGAGATTATTTTTGATCACATTGAAGAAACAGATTTAAGCAAGAGGCCTTTTACACTTAAAGGAACCCATACTTACACCTGCGATGCGCTGATAATTGCTACAGGCGCATCTGCACAATACCTTGGGCTGGAATCAGAATCAGCTTTCCAGGGTCGTGGTGTAAGTGCCTGCGCCACGTGCGATGGATTCTTTTACCGAGATCAAAAAGTTGCTGTCGTTGGCGGCGGTAATACTGCCGTAGAAGAAGCTTTGTATTTGTCTAACCTCTGTTCTGAAGTCACGTTAATTCATCGAAGGGACAAACTTCGCTCAGAAAAAATCTTGCAGGACAAATTGTTCGAAAAAGAGAAAAACGGCAATGTTCATATTCTTTGGAATCAACAATTAGATGAGGTTTTGGGTAACGAGCAGGGAGTTACCGGTGCACGCATCAAAAGCACAGAAGATGGATCAACCAGCGAACTGGATATTGCCGGTATTTTTATTGCCATTGGACACAAGCCCAATACACAAATATTTGAGGGCCAACTGGAGATGAAGGACGGATATCTAACCATCAATAGTGGCACTCAAGGCAATGCTACCCAGACTAGTGTCGAAGGCGTTTTTGCCGCAGGGGACGTTGCTGACCATGTTTATCGACAGGCGATCACCTCCGCCGGTTCAGGCTGCATGGCTGCGCTAGACGCGGAAAAGTATCTGGACGAAAGCTAGATTTATCTTGGCAAATGACAAGGCTCATGCGTTATAAATAGCGTATGAGCCTTTTTTATATCGACCTGATTTATATCTTTCTGGATCCAAGCTGTGATTGATTTGCCCTGGCTGG
>JAURLY010000289.1 GCA_030830945.1 Gammaproteobacteria bacterium
CCAGATTGCTTCCCAGGCCAAGACAGGCAAATGTCATTGAGTCTTGCTGGAGGGTCTTCGCTTGCGGGGGCGGCGGCGATTGGATGATTTTACAGGAAGCTCCGAGACCATTTTGTCACGCGTTTGTTGATTGGCGTCCTGGTATTTTGTCCACCAAGCCCCTAAACCATCCAGATTTTCACCTGACTGCTCCCTAACAAGGAGAAAATCATAAGCGGCGCGAAATCTAGGGTGTTCTAAAAGTTTTTGGGCGCGATCCCTTTGCGGCAGGCGATTTTGCATTTCCCATATTTCACGCATGGGCTGGGAAAATCGGCGGGGAATACTTACCAGGGAGGACTGGCCGGCAATGGTTTTATCGCCTGCAGTTTGCATGGCGCGGACCGGAGGTTGTTTTCGTGACAACTGCTCTTGAAACTCCTGTTCTGCGGCAGGCCATAGAAGAACTGCATATAAATAAAATGGCGAGGCATTTTTGCCTGATTGCAGTCGAGCTTCTGTTGTTTGCATTGCCGCGGTGATCAGTTTGGCCATTATTGGTTTGGCAGCAATGGCTTTAGTGGAGCTGGGAAATAATTGCTCCATCAGGCCTGTATCCATCATCATTTTAAAAGCGGTCGCTGAGGAATCGTGAAGCAGTAACTTGATAACCTCATCAAAAAGCCTGGCTGATGAGACTTCGCGAATCATTCCGATGTTTTGTTTTAGCTGCTTATAGCTTTTTGCATCCAGTTTCAGGCCGAGCTTCGACTGGAACCGAAGCGCTCTCATCATTCGAACAGGGTCTTCACGAAATCGTTCTTCCGGGTCTCCTATGGTGCGCAATATGCCTTGTTTGATGTCTCTAACACCGTCAAGAAAATCGACAATCTCTTCGGAATCAATATCGAAATAAAGGCTGTTGCAACTGAAGTCCCGGCGAACTGCATCTTCCTGAAGAGATCCGTAAACATTGTCGCGGAGTAAAACGCCTTCACTGCTCTGGGTTGCATGACGGCTATTGCCAGATTTGTGGTCGCCACGGAAGGTCGTGACTTCAATCAGATCTCGCTTCTCTTCAACATGAACTATTTTGAATCGGCGCCCGATAATACGTGATCGGCGGAACAGCTTTTGAACCTGTTCCGGGCGGGCAGAAGTCGCTACGTCAAAGTCTTTAGGGGTTTTCCCTAGCAAAATATCGCGTATGCATCCGCCTACGATGTAGGCCTCGTGACCTTCATCAAGCAATTTGTCTACGACCTTTAATGACAATGGGCTGAATTTGTCGCGCGTTACTCCGTGTTTGGAAACGGGTATGCGGCGCTCAATGACCTTGGAGGACTTGTTTAGGGATGGGATAAATTTTTTGATCATGAAAGGCAGATGTTTTGAACGGCGAGATTCTAGCACAGACAAACTGGGCAAAGAGGGTTTCTCAGCCTAATTTGAAGGCTCAACCGGCTTTGTGGGAACTGAGTTTATGTTCCAGTGGTGTATGGCCCACGCAATAATTTCCTCGCATGAATTCTCACTTATGTCCCTGGGTGGGTTTTGCCCGAGAATATTCAGGGCTAGAGCGAGGTTTTCCCTGGATTTATTTGAATCGAGTTCCGGAGCATGGGTTTGCTTACTTAGTTTTTGTCCCTGGTTATTCATAACCATGGGAAGATGCCCGTATTCTGGTGAGGACAGGCCAAATAACTTATGCAGGTATGTTTGTCGCGCGGTGGAGTCCAGAAGGTCTGCACCACGAATAACATGAGTGATACCTTCCAGACCATCATCCACGGCCACAGCCAGCTGATAGGAAAACAATCCATCGCGGCGACGAACAATAAAATCTCCCCCAAGTTCGTCGAAAGAAAAGGATTGTGGACCAAGTATCAAGTCGTTCCAGCCGATATTCTTTTCTGAGAGCAAGACCCGAATTGCGGCGTCTGAGTCAAAGCTCAAATTTAGATCTCGACAGTGACCATCGTATATTCCATTCAGATCCCTGATTCGATGCCTGGGGCAATCACATGCGTATAGGTGTTGATTGTTTTTTAAATGATCGAAGTATTCCTGATAAGTATCCAGGCGCTGACTTTGGTAAATCGCGGTGCTGTCCCAATAAAGACCGTGGTCTTCCAACTGTCTGAGAATAAGCTCTTTGGCGCCAGCCATTTCCCGAGGCGGGTCGATATCTTCTATTCGAAGTAGCCATAGGCCCGAATTCGCTTTGGCGTCCAGATAGCTTCCAAGCGCAGCAACGAGTGAGCCGAGATGAAGTGGTCCAGTTGGTGAAGGAGCGAATCGACCGGAATAAGGGGTCATGTTACAGAATGAATACCTGCACGATAGGGTGGGGCATCGCGCAGGGTATTAGCGGCTAGCCGACGAGTTGTTTTTCTTTGATCTCGTCGAGGGTTTTACAGTCGATGCACAGGGTCGCTGTTGGGCGAGCCTCCAGACGCCGAATGCCTATTTCGATACCGCACTGGTCGCAAAAGCCATAGTCGTCATTTTCAAGCAGGTCGAGAGTCTGGTCGATCTTCTTGATAAGCTTTCGCTCGCGATCACGTGTGCGAAGTTCCAGGGCAAACTCCTCTTCCTGGGTAGCGCGATCGGCGGGGTCAGGAAAATTAGCCGCCTCGTCCTTCATGTGACTCATGGTGCGATCGACTTCTTCCATCAGCTCATGTTTCCAAGCTTGAAGAATTTTCTTGAAGTGCTCTCTTTGCGCCTCATTCATGTATTCTTCGTTTTTCTTGGGCTTGTAAGGCGCAATACCATGGATATCCATGCTGTTAGCAGCAGCTGCTGGTTTTTTTGCCATATCGGTCAGACCTGTTTGTTGCCGAAAAAAATTAGGCGGCGAAATTACCAGAACTAGGGAGCCGAATCCAGTGATTTTTACTTATATATTTCGCCGCGTCAGAGGTTGTCTCAGGGCTATTTTGTGAAGTTTGATCCCCCATTGTTACAAGGGCGTTTCCAGCGCCGCTATAAACGCTTCTTTGCCGATGTGATTCTTGATTCTGGTGAGTTGGTTGTTGCCCACTGTCCTAATACCGGCAGTATGAAAAACTGTCTTGTAAAAGACGGATGTTGCTGGTTATCAGAAAGTGATAATACCAAGCGGAAGCTCAAATATACCCTAGAGGCAGTGACATCAGAATTTGGTGGAATGGCGGGAGTGAATACAGGCCGCACGAATAAACTGGTATCTAAGGCTTTGAATGACAGTCTCATTGACGAATTAAGGGCGTACTCCGTGATCGAATCCGAGGTGCGATTTGGTGAAGAAAACAGCCGTCTTGATTTTCGATTGAGCCGGAGTGCGGAAGCCGTTAACCCAGAGGACATATGCTATATGGAGGTGAAAAACCTGACTCTTGCTCTGGAGGGCGGGCTGGGTGCATTCCCCGATGCTGTCACGAGTCGAGGAGCAAAACATTTACGTGAATTGTTGCTCGCCAAGCGGCAGGGCTTCAGGGCGGTACTGTTTTTTTGTGTGCAGCATACCGGCGTGAATCGTGTGACGGTGGCAAACGAAATTGACCCCGTCTATGCTGAAACACTGCTTGAAGTCATGAATGCAGGGGTGGAAGTCTTGGTATATGGAACCCGGATGTCGACGAAGGAATTTGTCATAAACAAGGCGATACCATTTTCATGCTAGGCGTCACTATTTCCGATGAACTCCGGGTTAGGGGTCGCAAACAGTTGGCTTGGCGCAGAAGTTTCATTAGAATCGCGCACCATGAAAATTTCCAATCTTCCTATCCGCGCTCTCACCGAGTTGCCTCAGACTGCCGCTACTTGTTGGCGTGGCTGGTGGGCCTGATTGTTCTCGACTTTGTAAAGTCGGTAGCCCTCAGTTGCAAAACCAGTAAACGCAGATAGAAGCAAGATAGAAAGAAAAGCCATGTCTCCTGAAAAATTCGCCGAATTAGCGGCGCAAAATTACCAAGAAATCCCGGTTACCCGCACTCTGTTGGCCGATTTGGATACGCCGCTGAGCGTTTATTCCAAAGTGGCCGGCGAGCCCTATACCTATTTGCTCGAGTCAGTTGAATCCAGTGAAAAGTGGGGGCGCTACTCAATTATTGGTCTAAAGGCAGAAGAGTTTATTCGTGTCAGTGGTGAAAACGTTGAGCTGACAAAGTCAGGTGAGACACAAAAATTCACCCGGGAAGATCCGCTAGAATTTTTGCAGGAATATATTCGTGAGCTATCTGTTCCCGACCTTGAAGATTTGCCGCGGTTCGCCGGTGGCCTTGTGGGCTATATGGGATACGATGTTGTCCGCTACGTAGAGAAGCGTCTAAAAAATTCAGTTCCGCCGGATGAATTGGGCGTGCCAGACATTTTGCTGATGCGTTCAAAGGATCTGGTGATTTTTGATAATTTTGCCGGAACCCTAACCCTGGTCACCCACATTCCGGCAGACAGCCCGGATGCTTTCGAGACGGCCCAGCAGCGTCTCAATGACATTGAGCAACAGCTGCAAGTCAAACAGCCTGAACTGGCAGAAGTATCGCTCGGCGCGCCTCATTTGGATGAATCCACCTTGAAATCCAGTATGGGGCAAAAAGGCTACGAAGCCGCAGTAGATAAAATCAAGGAATACTGTGTCGCAGGCGACATCATGCAAGTCGTGCCATCACAGCGCTTGAGCATGAAGTTTACTGAAGATCCTATTAATCTTTATCGAGCGCTACGTGCAGTAAATCCATCGCCCTATATGTATTTTATGGATTTGGGTGACTTCCAGATTGTTGGTGCATCTCCAGAAATTTTGGCGCGTTTGGATCATGGCGAAGTCACAGTTCGACCTATTGCAGGCACTCGCCGCCGGGGCAAGACCGAGGCAGATGACTTGGCCATGGAAAAAGATATGCTGGATGATCCAAAGGAAATTGCGGAGCATCTAATGTTGATTGACCTGGGTCGAAATGATGCCGGTCGGATTTCCCAGACCGGAACAGTCAAGGTCACCGAGCAGATGGTGGTAGAACGCTATTCGCATGTTATGCATATCACTTCCAATGTTGTTGGCAAGTTGAAGCCAGAGCTAGATGCCATAGATGTTTTACGTGCTGTCCATCCGGCCGGGACGCTGAGTGGCGCGCCCAAGATTCGCGCGATGGAAATTATTGACGAGATCGAGCCGGTTAAACGATGCATTTACGGTGGCGCGGTGGGCTACATAGGCTGGAATGGCGACATGGACATGGCGATCGCCATACGTACAGGTGTCATAAAAGACAACATGCTCTACGTTCAGTCAGGCGGGGGAATTGTGGCTGATTCAGTACCCCGTCTCGAATGGAAAGAAACCATGAACAAGGCTCGTGCGTTGTTGCGTGCGGCATCCCTGGTTCAAAATAAATCTGCGAAAGGAAGTACATCATGATCTTAATGATTGATAACTACGATTCCTTTACCTATAACGTAGTGCAGTACCTTGCCGAATTGGGCGCAGATATTAAGGTTGTGCGTAACGATGAGTTGAGCGTTGAGCAAGTGAGGTCGTTGAACCCGGAAAAAATCGTCGTATCGCCAGGGCCCTGTACACCGAATGAAGCGGGCATCTCCGTGCCATTAATACAGGAAATGGCCGGTGTGGTACCCATTCTGGGCATTTGTCTGGGGCATCAAAGTATTGGCCAAGCATTTGGGGGCGATGTCATCCGGGCAAGGAATGTAATGCATGGCAAACTCTCCAATATGTACCACGAGGGTCAGGGTATATTTCGTGGTTTAAGTACGCCTTTTGAAGCGACCAGGTATCACTCTCTGGTCGTCGACAAAAATACCTTGCC
>JAURLY010000290.1 GCA_030830945.1 Gammaproteobacteria bacterium
TGCGAAAAACTTGAAACCATGATTAAGCAAGAAGCGCTTGGAAAGGTAGAGCCCAAGGTCGAAAATAAAAGTGAGCCCAAGGAAGATGTGGAGCTTTAAAACAAACTGTAAACAAGGCATAAAAAGGCGGCTGAGTAAGTCGCCTTTTTTATGCAAGTCCGTATTGCGAGAGTATATAGTCCGCTGGTAATGTCCTGATTCCACAGACCGCCACATCCTGTGCAGCTAAATCATTTAGCTTTCCTGTTTGTCCTTAGTCCTTAACTCTATTAGAAGCCATCGCCCAGAGTCCTGCACCTATCCAAAAGTATAGGTATGTGTCACGGTTTCCAATTGTTAACCACGCAAGCGTAAACAAGACTTGTCCAAATAAGTTGGAAGGGTATAGTCCCGGGTCACGTATGTTATGTCCTATAAAATGTATTTTAGAAACCAAATGAGCCGACTTTTCCTCTCAATTTTATTGTTGTTCGTCGCTAATCCGGTCTTTGCCCAAGCGATATATGATCGAGACGCTCTTTTCCATCCTGAATTGGCGCCAGCTGAGCGTGGGATGGTTGTTTCTCAGGACAAGCTGGCCTCGGTTGTGGGAGCTGAAATACTCGCTGCGGGTGGAAATGCTGTGGATGCTGCTGTGGCGACAGGTTTTGCGTTGGCAGTGACTTTTCCCCAGGCCGGCAATCTTGGCGGTGGAGGATTTATGTTGGTACACATAGCCGAGGAAGACAAAACATATGCGCTGGACTATCGGGAGATTGCGCCGCTTTCGTTTTATGCAGAGATGTTTATTAAGCCAGATGGATCTGTGGACACCAATAGTAAACGATTCGGCATCGATTCAAGCGGTGTACCGGGCACAGTTGCCGGTTTGCTTCTAGCACAGGAGAAATGGGGGCGTCTTGGCAGGGAGCAGGTTCTGGAGCCAGCAATTAAGCTAGCAGCCGAAGGCTTCCGCGTTTCTGATTCGCTCTCTTACTCATTAAAAAGAGCTTCGGGCCGGTTTCGGACAAATGAAAGTAAACGCTATTTTCTTGGAGAAGATTTAGCTGGCAGAAATCCGGGAGATATTTGGGTTCAGTCAGATCTTGCTGACACGTTAAACGCAGTATCAAGCCAAGGAGTGGATGGTTTCTATTCTGGGAAAATTGCCGAGTTGATAGTTAAGCAAGTTCAAACTTTAGGTGGATTCATGACGCTTGAGGACCTTGCAAGTTATAAGGCGGTTGTGAGAGAACCGGTTATAGGTACTTATCGGGGCTATCAGGTGGCTTCAATGCCACCGCCTTCGTCTGGAGGGGTTCACCTGATACAAATGCTCAATATATTAGAAAATGCGGACTTAAATTCACTGGAACACAATTCCTCCGATTATTTACATTTGTTGGTCGAAGCAATGAAGCCGGCTTATGCAGATCGTAGTCAGCATTTGGGTGATCCTGATTTTGTGCATGTCCCTGTGGATCAACTCATTTCAAAAGAGTATGGCGGTGACTTATGGAAGCAGATAGATCCCGAAAAAGCCAGGCCTTCTGAAGAAATTGCGCCTTTCAATGCGATTCCCCAGGAGAGCGCTGACACCACGCACTTCAGTGTGTGGGATGCGGAAGGTAATGTAGTTAGCAATACCTACACCCTCAACTTTTCTTATGGGAACGGTATCGCAGTGGATGGCGCAGGTTTTCTATTAAATAATGAAATCGATGATTTCAGCGCTACCCCTGGGGCGTCTAATGCCTACGGCCTTATTGGCGGTCACGCAAACGCGATAGAGCCAGGCAAACGCCCCTTATCCAGTATGACGCCAACGATTGTTTTTAATGATGGAAAGCCTTTTATGGCCACAGGCAGCCCGGGAGGCAGCCGAATTATTACGACTGTTTTGCAGAGTATTCTCAATGTTGTGGATCACTCCATGAATGCTGCTGAAGCCGTTTCTGTTCCCCGTATTCATCATCAATGGCAACCGGATCAAATTTATTGGGAGTCGGGGATCTCGTCGGATACTCGAAAAGCGTTGGAGCGAAAAGGGCACAGTTTTACCGGCAGCCCACGAACATTCGCCAAGCTTGAGATTATTTTAGAACTTGAGGCTGGACTTCAGGGAGCGTCTGACCCTCGATGGCCTGAAAGTGGTGCGGTCGTGCAACCGGAAACGGATAATTCCACTATTGAGCGACCTGCCCATTAGACATGCAGAAGCCTAAAATTGCTGGTTACTAGATTTCCCCGGCCTGCTCGGCAGCGTTGCCTATATAGCTCGTCGGTGTAAGCTGTTTAAGCTGTTGCTTGGCGTCTTCAGGGATGTCGAGAGATTCGATAAACGACTTAAAGATTTCAGCATTGACAGTTTGCCCTCTCGTCAGGGCTTTTAGTTTTTCATAAGGCTCTTCAATCCCATAACGCCTCATTACAGTCTGAATAGGCTCGGCCAAAACTTCCCAGCTATTATTCAAATCGTCTGAAAGTCTTTGTTCGTTGAGTTCTAGCTTGCCAAGACCCTTAAGTGTGGAATAGTAAGCAATCAAGCTGTAACCAAAGCCCACACCCATATTTCTTAGCACGGTGGAGTCAGTCAGGTCTCGCTGCCAGCGAGAAATCGGTAGCTTCGCTGATAAATGGTTAAAAATGGCATTCGCCAGGCCCAGATTCCCCTCTGAGTTTTCGAAATCAATGGGGTTAACCTTGTGCGGCATTGTGGAAGAGCCAACTTCCCCGGCAATCGTTTTTTGTTTGAAATAGCCTAGGGAAATATAGCCCCAGACATCACGATCAAGATCCAGAAGGATTGTGTTAAATCGAGCAATAGCATCAAACAGTTCGGCAATATAATCGTGTGGTTCAATCTGTGTTGTGTATGGGTTCCAGGTAAGGCCCAGAGAACCAATAAACTTAGATGCGTGCTCAGACCAGTCAATTTCAGGATAGGCGGAAATGTGGGCATTATAGTTGCCGACTGCCCCGTTAATTTTACCCAAGAGCTCCACTGCGGCAATTTGGCTTCGCTGTCGACGCATACGAGCAACAACGTTGGCAATCTCTTTGCCCACAGTTGTGGGAGATGCTGTCTGGCCATGTGTCCTTGATAGCATAGGCACATTAGCAAACGTTCGCGCCTTGTCAGTCAAGTCGTTAATAATCTGGTCAATCAGATCCAGAAGTATGGTTCGGCCCCGGCTGAGCATTAATGCATGTGAAAGGTTATTTATATCTTCAGATGTGCAGGCGAAGTGAACAAATTCAGAAATGGCCTTGAGCTCGACGTTAGTTTCTATTCGCTGCTTAATAAAGTATTCAACGGCTTTCACATCATGGTTGGTCGTCCGTTCAATCGACTTTATTGCTTCGGCATCCGCTTCCGAGAAATTATCCACAATGGTATTTAGCACATCATTTGCTGTATCTGAGAGGGTTGGCACTTCCTTTATTTGTGCATGGTCTGCCAATGCTTGGAGCCAGCGCACCTCAACTTCAACGCGAGCACCAATCAGGCCTAGCTCGCTGAATATAGATTTTAAATCAGCGGTTTTGCTGCCGTAGCGGCCATCAATAGGGGAAACGGCATTAAGTTCGGTGAGTTGCATCGGTTGTCCTGGGTAAAAAATTTCGGTTTAAGGTTGTAGTGTAAGCGAGAGCAATGCCTGCTGGCTTATTTTAAGAGTTCCAGCGTCTGTTCGCGAATTCTTCTGCGAGCAATAAGCAGATGTATGGTTTGCCCTCCTGATTGACGCCATAAAAAAGCAAACCGAACGGCTGAGAATAAAAGTGTTCGAACCCTCGCAGCGACCATTTCCTGCTCAAGAAACTGATGCTTTCCCATGACCTGGATTTCCAGCAATGGGCTTAGATTAGAACGATACACATCAGCGATGTTTCGAAGCAGGTTTTGGTCATCAAATCCGTAAAACTCAGCCTGACGGTTCGCATGGGAGAGGTCGTTACGAATTTGCTCCTGAACAGCAGGCTTTTTTTGTATTATTTTTTGCAACTGTAAAATCTGAATGGCGTATCGGCTGGCGAAATCCTGAGCAGAGGCTGCTTTGCAGAAATGATCAAGCCGCTGAAGTCCGCAATGCATTTCATTGATTTGCCCAAAAATATCTTTGTCATCTTCTGGATCCAGTATCAGAAGCGCTTTAAGACAGCGTTCGAATGCCTGTGAATCGCAAGTCCCAGAGCCAGCCAAATCATTGGCCAGAGACGTTGATTGCCAGACTCCGGCCAGCGCCAGCGTCATCCGTTGATCGTAGTGTGGGAATAACCAGTTCATATAGGCTCGGTATTTTCTATGACGCCTCCGCCTAGGCAGAAGTCATCTTGGTATAAAACCAGGGATTGCCCGGGCGTAACAGCTCTTTGCGGGCGTTCAAAGCTAACGTGCCAACCGCTATCAGTTTTGGTTAGCTTGCATGCCTGATCAGGTTGGCGATATCGGGTTTTCGCCATACAAATAAGGCTGCCATCTTCAGGCTCCCCGTTGATAAAGTGCAACGACCCTGTGTCAAGGCCAGAACTCATCAGTGCCGGGTGGTCTCCACCCTGAACAACGATCAATTCATTGTTGAGAATATTTTTGTCGCAGACATACCAGGCATCTTCCTGAGCTCCACTGACTCCGCCGATTTTCAAACCCTGGCGTTGGCCGATGGTGTAGTACATCAAACCATCGTGATCGCCCAGTATTTGCCCCTCAAAAGATCGAATCTTCCCAGGTTGTGCCGGTAGATATGTTTCCAGGAAGTCTTTAAAGCGGCGCTCACCGATAAAGCAAATACCGGTGCTGTCTTTTTTGTTATGAGTGATAAAACCCTGGGCTTCAGCGATCTCCCTGACTTCTCTTTTTTCGATTTCGCCAATCGGAAAAATAGATTTGGCAAATGCCTCTTCCTCAACCGCATGAAGAAAGTAGCTTTGGTCTTTGTTGTTATCTAAACCCTTTAATAACCTTGTAGAGCCATTCTGGCGATCGAGGCGTGCGTAGTGCCCCGTGGCAATAAAGTCTGCTCCAAGTGATTCAGCATATTCCAGAAAAGCCTTAAACTTGATTTCCCGGTTACAGAGAATATCCGGATTTGGTGTGCGGTTTGCTTTGTACTCGGACAAAAAATGCTCAAACACATTATCCCAGTATTCGGCGGCAAAGTTTGCACTATGAAGAGGGATGTCTAAGCGGTCACATACCTGTTGTGCATCTGCCAGATCAGCAATAGCGGTACAATATTCAGTACCATCATCTTCTTCCCAGTTTTTCATAAACAGGCCTTCCACTTCATAGCCCGCCTGAATTAGCAGGTAGGCCGAAACAGACGAATCCACGCCACCGGACATCCCGACGATAACTTTCCCGGCTTTTACAGTTTTGGCGTTTGCAAGTGAAGGCATAGAAGCTTTGTGCGGAGGATGAAAAAAGGCGGCTATTCTATGGGGCTTCGCTAATCATTTCCAAGGGATAACGTTGTCCCGAAAGATATCGGTGAACATCCATGGCAACTAATTTGCTTCGATGGTTGTTTGCAGACAAGATTTCCTCAGTCGTCATCCAGTGGACGGCGTCAATATCGTCGTCTATATCAGTGGCTGGTAACTGGTCTGGGCAGCTGGCTAAAAAGCTCACTCTGTAGTAAGTGACTCCATTAGGTGCGGGGTAACAAGATAACCCCAGCAGTGACTCTAGCTTAAGTTGATAGCCGGTTTCTTCAAGGGCCTCACGCAATGCAGCCTGCTTGAACGTTTCACCGGGTTCAATATGTCCCGCAGGTTGGTTGATGACTGTGGCGCCATTAAATTTGTCTTTTTCTTCGACCATAAGGAGTTTGCCGTCCTTTTCACATACAACCCCAACGGTTAAATGAATGCTGTCAGTCATGAGTTTGATTTCAGTCCGGTAATTTCGATTCAGTGTCAGGATAATTATGATGAATGGCGGTTATCGTCCATTTCAAAGGCCGAATCCTGTAAAATCCCTGCCTCTCGAGAGGGTGCAGCATCGCCAATCATGGTCGATCCGCCAGCTTTGCAGCGTACTTTATGTTGAATTTCCAGAGGAATAGATGACGGTGTCGAAATCCAAGATTATTTACACAAAAACTGATGAAGCGCCAGCGTTGGCCACATACTCACTCTTGCCTATTATAAGGGCGTTTGCTGCAAAAGCTGACATCGAGGTCGACATAAGTGATATTTCCCTCGCCGGTCGTATCCTCGCCAACTTCCCTGACTATCTAAAAACAGATCAGCAAGTGACAGACGCGTTATCAGAGCTTGGGGATATTTGCCTTAGCCCCGAAGCAAATATTATTAAGTTGCCGAACATCAGCGCTTCACTCCCCCAACTAAAAAGTGCCATCAAGGAACTTCAGCAAAAAGGGTTTATGGTGCCTGAATATCCTGACAATCCTGCTACCGACGAAGAAAAAGATATTCGTGAGCGTTATGGAAAAGTCTTGGGGAGTGCGGTAAATCCAGTCTTGCGCCAGGGCAATTCTGACCGTCGTGCGCCAGGCGCAGTCAAAAGCTATGCCCGGAAGAATCCACACCGTATGGGTGTCTGGAGTAAAGATTCGAAAACAAGCGTTGCCCATATGGAACATGACGATTTCTTTGAGACAGAAAAGTCAGTCGTTATTGATTCTGATACCAAGATTCGAATTGAGTTCGTTTCAGACTCTGGTGATGTTTCCGTATTAAAGCCAGATTTCCCTGTGATTGCAGGCGAAGTAATCGACGGAATGTTTATAAGCAAGAAGGCCTTGTCAGCGTTCTTCGATAAAACCATCGCCGACGCAAAAGAGCAGGGTGTTCTTTGGTCGCTGCATTTGAAAGCGACCATGATGAAAATTTCAGACCCTATTATTTTTGGTGAGGGGGTGAAGGTTTTCTTCAAAGACCTTTTTGATAAGCATCAGGCAGTCTTTGACCAACTGGGCGTGAACCCAAACAATGGTTTTGGCAATGTGCTAGACAAAATTGCGACACTTGATGAGGCCAAGCAAACTGAAATCGAACAGGATATTAAGGCTTGTTACGACTCTGGCCCCTCAATTGCCATGGTGAATTCTGATCGCGGTATTACTAATCTTCATGTGCCCAGCGATGTCATTATTGATGCCTCTATGCCAGCAATGATCCGCGAGGGTGGAAAAATGTGGAATGCCAGCGGCCTTACACAGGACACACTGGCTGTAATTCCTGACCGAAGCTATGCGCGTATTTACCAGGAAACAATAAGTTTCTGCAAAAAACATGGTGCCTTTGATCCCAAGACAATGGGTACCGTTCCCAATGTTGGCTTAATGGCGCAAAAGGCAGAAGAATATGGCTCACACGATAAAACCTTTCAGTTGGAAAGTGGCGGTACTGTCCGAATTGTTGATGCCAGCGATACGGTATTGATAGAGCATCAAGTCGAAGGGGGTGACATTTGGCGAAGTTGCCAAACCAAGGACGCACCTATCCATGATTGGGTAAAACTCGCGGTTAACCGTTCACGTTTATCCGGAATGCCAGCTGTATTTTGGCTGGATGCTCAGCGTGGTCACGATGCGGTGCTTATCGAAAAGGTAGAGTGCTATCTGGCGGATTTGGATACCGAGGGTTTGGATATCCGTATTTTGCCCCCGGTCGAGGCCATCCGTTTTACCATGGGAAGGATTATTAAAGGCGAAGATACCATTTCGGTGACGGGCAACGTTCTCCGTGATTATCTGACCGATTTATTTCCAATTTTAGAGCTTGGGACCAGTGCAAAGATGCTCTCTATTGTGCCTCTGATGGCAGGGGGCGGATTATTTGAAA
>JAURLY010000291.1 GCA_030830945.1 Gammaproteobacteria bacterium
ATATGGCGACGCGATACCAATCATTGGTAAATCCGGAAACTCGGTTATTGCTAGGTCCGCAATTTGCGCTGTTAGGCGAGAGTTTCAGGAGCGAGAGGACGTCATTGCGGGAGAGGAACGGAGAGGTTAATAACATATTGATATTCTTTGGCGGCAGTGATCCAGGAAACTGTACGGGAATGGTTTTACATGCCTTAGAAAGCATGTCCTTGAAGGGAGTTAATGTCACTGTTTTGGTCGGAAACCAGCACCCAGCAATCGCCAGCTTGGAAAAACGTTGCAAGGAGCGCGGTTACCAATTCCTGATACAGTCCGCGGAAGTTCCCCGGCTGATGTCGAAAGCTGATCTTTGTATCGGTGCAGCCGGCGTTACAACCTGGGAGCGTTGCTGTCTGGGACTCCCGGCGTTGGCGATCGCAATTGCCGACAACCAGGTGCCGATAGCACTGGCCGCTGCGGAAAAGGGAGTTATTTGTTACCTGGGTAAACAACAGGACGTGACGAACAGCAGTATAGAAATTGCGCTTGAGACGATGATGTCGAGTCCCAATAATTTAATGAAGATGTCCGGCATAGCGATGGCACTTGTTGATGGCAACGGTGCAGAAAGGGTAAGCGAGATTATTACTTAATGAAGATTGACGTCGTATGTTCGGACCCGAACCACCCGGTAATGCCATACCTGAATGAGTGGAGACAGGCACCTGGCAACCAAGTTCATGAGATCCAAATGGTGCACGACGTCAATGTAGTAACTGGCGGCGATATCATGTTCCTTGTTTCTTGTAGTCAAATGGTTGGTGAAGTCATCAAAAAGCAATACCGTCATTGTCTTGTCCTTCATGCCAGTGACTTGCCCAGGGGCAGGGGGTGGTCTCCTTATATCTGGAATATCCTGCAAGGAGATTCTGAATTGACAGTTTGTGTGCTGGAGGCCAGTTTGCCGGTAGATAGCGGGGATGTCTGGCTTCGAAAGCATTTTCCGCTGCAAGGGCATGAGTTACTACCGGAAATACACGCGCTGTTATTTGCTGCAGAGATTTCGCTCATGGATGAAGTGATTGCCCGGCTCCCCGACATCCGGCCTGTACAGCAGGACGCAAGCAAGGCAAGTACCTATCCCCGCAGAACACCAGAAGACAGCAGACTCGACCCGGATAAATCTATTGCAGAACAATTCGACCTGTTGCGCGTAGTTGATACAGAACGCTTTCCAGCTTTTTTTGAATTCCGCGGCCAACGTTACAAACTGACAATTAAGAAAGATAATGAATAAGATAGAAATAGAGGGCTATATCATTGGTGAGGGGTGCCCCCCCTTCATAATTGCCGAGATGTCAGGCAACCATAATCATTCGCTTGAGAGGGCCCTGTCTATTGTAGAGTCGGCAGCTAGAGCAGGTGTTCAGGGGCTGAAGATTCAGACCTATAACGCTGACACTATGACCTTGAATATAGATGAAGGTGAATTCCGTATTGAGGACAAGAATAGCTTGTGGAAGGGAAACTCGCTGTACAAACTTTATGATCAGGCCCATACGCCTTGGGAATGGCATAAACCAATATTTGACTTGGCCCGTCAACGCGGTCTGGTAGCTTTCAGTACGCCGTTCGATAAAACGTCGGTGGATTTCCTGGAAGACCTGAGCGTTCCCCTATACAAGATTGCTTCATTTGAAAATACCGACATTCCACTCATTCGGTATGTTGCCAGCACGGGAAAGCCCATGATTATTTCCACCGGCATGGCCAGTGAAGAAGAACTCGCAGAAACAGTCGATGAGGCAAAAGCAGCAGGTTGCAAACAGCTGGTCTTGCTGAAGTGCACCAGTGCCTATCCTTCCAACGCCAGTCAGGCAAACCTGGCTACCATTCAGCATATGAAGAACAAGTTTGGATGCCTGGTTGGCCTTTCGGACCATACACTGGGTATCGGTGTGGCGGTTGCTGCAAGCGCCATCGGTGCTGTCGTTGTCGAAAAACATTTCACCCTTTCCAGAGCGGATGGTGGCGTGGATAGCGCGTTTTCGATGGAGCCACACGAAATGAAAATGCTGGTTCAGGAATGCGTAAATGCTGGCAACGCCATAGGTGCCGTCACCTATGGACCCACAGAAAACGAATCTGGATCCCTTGTATTTCGACGTTCATTATATATTGTCAAGGATATGAAAGAGGGAGATTGCTTTGACGTTAGCAATGTGCGAGCAATACGGCCAGGTTACGGATTGTCACCCAAATACCTTGACGTATTAATTGGAAAAAAAGTAAACAAAGATGTGAAAAAAGGTACTGCTATGTCATGGGATTTGCTTGATAAAGATACCGATAAATAGAATTTTAGTTAATAACAAAAATGAAAAAATCGCAGATAAACTTAAGCTATGTCTTTTTCGCCATTGAATAACAGAAAAGGTATAGGCAAAATCCTGGTAACAGGTGCGGATGGATTCATAGGCTCTCATCTGACAGAGTCCCTGGTCCAGGCAGGTTACGATGTAAGGGCGTTTACCCTGTATAACTCCTTCAACTCCTGGGGTTGGCTGGATCATTGCAAACCGGAAGTGAAGGGGCAATTTGACGTTTTTGCAGGGGATATACGTGACCCATTCGGCGTTAATAAGGCTATGCAGGGATGCGAAACCGTATTTCACTTGGCTTCCCTTATTGCCATTCCATATTCCTATCATTCACCAGCTACCTATATCGATACCAATGTGAAGGGGACTCTCAATGTTCTTCAGGCAGCACGTGAACTTGATATAGCCAAGGTTATCCATACATCAACCAGCGAAGTGTATGGCACAGCGCAATTTGTGCCGATAACCGAGCTTCACCCTTTGTCAGGGCAGTCTCCCTATTCGGCGTCAAAAATCGCCGCAGACCAGATAGCATTCGCCTTCTACTCATCATTCGATCTTCCCGTCGTTACGGTCAGGCCATTCAATACTTACGGCCCCAGGCAGTCGGCACGTGCTGTCATCCCGACCATCATTACCCAGATCGCCAGTGGTTGTGAGCAGATAAAATTGGGGGCCACTACTCCAACACGAGATTTCAGCTATGTTTCGGACACCGTTGGGGGTTTTATCAAGGCGCTGGAAGCCGACAAGGGGATTGGGGAAGTTATCAATCTTGGCAGTAATTTCGAAGTCTCAATCGGTGATCTTGCGCACCTGATAGCCGATACTATGGGCAGAGAAATTTCGCTCATTACTGACAATGACAGGCTACGTCCGGACAAGTCCGAAGTGGAACGTTTATGGTCGGACAATTCCAGGGCCAGGGTTTTGCTGGATTGGACGCCCGCTTTTTCCGGATTGGAAGGGCTGAGGGAAGGGCTGCAACAAACGATCGATTGGTTTTCGCGTGATGAAAACCTGGCCCAGTACAAAACTGACATATACAACATCTGAATGTCGCATCCTGCTAAATATTTCTCCGAGTTGATTATTTCCGGCCTGCAAAGCGTTGTCGGAAACCGAAAGGTAGCCCTGCATGAGCCTTCGTTCACGGGTAATGAATGGCTCTATGTGAAGGAATGTCTTGATTCGACCTACGTTTCCTCGGTAGGTAAGTTTGTCACGCGTTTCGAGAGCGATCTGACGTCATACACAGGCGCGAAACATGCTGTTGCGGTTGTAAATGGTACGGCTGG
>JAURLY010000292.1 GCA_030830945.1 Gammaproteobacteria bacterium
CAGTCCGCCCTGAAATACCTGCACGCAACTATATCGATTACCTGGAACACTACTGGCAGCAGCTGGCAAGCCATCCCGGCATCACACCTGGAATTAGTGACCAGTGGCATCAATTTCTCCCCGAATTAACGGCTTTTCAGGAAAGCGGCTGGGTACCGGTTTTATCCCATCACGACCTGATTCCGGAAAACATCATCGACGATGGCAAACGGCTCTATATAGTCGACTGGGAATATGCCGCCATGGGCCACCCAGATCTGGATGTATGCTGCATTAATGAAACTAACCAGAGCACTGTTCGCTCTGTGATCAACTGGATTAATCGCCTTTGGTGGTTGCTAGCAGATACATCCCAACGGTTTAATACTGGCAAATAACGAGTCCACATCATGCTATCCGGAAAAGACTACATTCGTTACAGCCGCCAGATTATGCTCGACGACGTTGGCGAAGAAGGCCAAGAGAAATTGTCGTCTGCCACTGCACTAATCATCGGGTTGGGCGGACTGGGATGTCCGGCAGCCCAATATTTGGCAGCCGCGGGCATAGGAAAACTTATACTTGTCGACGATGACAAGGTCGAGCAAACCAATTTGCATCGCCAAATACTTTATTCGGAATCTCAGGTGGGCATGCCCAAAGTTGATGCCGCCAAAGAATCATTGAACCGCTTAAATGCTTCAATCGAAATAGACGTCCGAAAACAGCGCGCAACCAATGTGACACTGCCGGAAATGGTCAAAGACGCCAGTATCATCCTGGACTGCAGCGACAACTTGGAGACCAGGCTCGACATTAATCAAGCTGCATTCAGCGCCAAAAAACTCCTGATTATTGGTGCCGCTATTCGCCTGGAAGCCCAGGTTATCAGTTTTGATTTTTCCAAAGACACCGCCGGGTGTTATGCCTGCCTTATGCAGCACACCGACGAAGAGGCTTTTGACTGCTCAACCGCAGGCGTACTAGGGCCTGTGCTGGGCATAGCAGCTAGTATGCAAGCCCTCAGTACCATCAAGGCAATCACCGGGTCTGGCTTTATCACGAACCTTTGGCAATGTTTTGATGGACGGCAGCAGAAGTGGCTCTCAATAGCGCATAAAGGCACCCCTAATTGCCCAATCTGCGCCGGGCACCAAAACGATTCATAAATTCAATAGCGCCCACCTTCAACACGCTTTTTGTATATAAAACAGCGAGTTCCAGTCGAAAGCTAAATATGACAGTTTTATGACTGTATATACTTTTTTGTTAAAATGTATTGTCGCGGCATTTTTTTGTATATACATTGACGACCATTCGCTGTACACAGCATTGTTCTGACAGAAATCTAACCTAAATTCTGTCGTTTTTTAGGAGGGTTTGATAATGATTAAAAAAATCGCACTTGCTCTGGGAACATTTATCGCGGCCGGTATGATAAGCGGCGCGGTCATTTCAGAAGAGACTACACAGGTATCACCTGTGCGTGAAGTTGCTCCTGAATATCCAGTATCTGCTTTTAAACGCGGCCATACCGGTTGGGCTGTTGTTAAATACACTGTCAATGAAGAAGGGCGTGCAGAGAACCTTGAAGTTGTCAGCTCCGAGCCAGCGCGTGTATTTGACCGAGCGGCCATAAAAGCAATCGCCCAAACCCGTTTCGAGGTGACAACTGAAAGTGGTCAGCCTGTAACGGTCGATAATCAATTCAAGAAATTTGTGTTTGAGATCGACAAGGATATTCCTGGGGAATTCGCATTAAACCGCAGATAATTCCTGCTGTCTCCAAATCATAAAAAAGGCGAGCTCAATGCTCGCCTTTTTTCTAGCTGTTCGCTTCCGCCGAAATATTTTTTCAGTCAGTCCTCATCCGCGGGATGTTTTTCCAGAAAATCACGAATAAAACCTCGCACTTCCCGTGCCGCAGAAGTATCCATCTCATCACAAATATCAATGAAGGCGTCTCGTTCATCACGATTAATTCGGACTACCAGCTGGCTATCCTTCTTTTTTACTTTTCGCTTCCGCTTGGATTTATCGCTCAAAACCGAAACCTCTATCGGGGTAATGCGCCGAGTCACAAGCGCAGGAATGCAAAGAGTAGAGATAGGTCTGCACATTGTCTAGACTTCAAATGCACGTGTCATAAAGCTGTCGCAATACTGAAATATTCAGTTCACACCTAAACCCTATTGTTCGCGGCATGAAGTTGCCAGAGTTCACTACTAACTCCTTATGCCCGAACTTCCCCCGGGCAGCGGAAACTATCCCACCAAAATTTTCTAAATCAATGATGGTCAGGCACTTCTGTGTCCAGATAATTGGAGCACAGCGATGAAAATACTCTATGGCGTGCAAGGCACCGGAAATGGCCACATTACCCGGGCCCGGGCAATGGCGAACGCTCTGCAAGAAAGGGATGTCGATGTCCAGTTTCTGGTCTCTGGTCGCCCCAAGGTAAAGCTGTTTGATATGGAACCCTTTGGTGCATTCATCGACATTGGCGTCCATCAGGATGGCCTGGTTCACATATCCGCCATGAGCGATAAGTTCATCGACGATCCCCGCAAAGTCGTCAAGGCCGGGGATATCATCAAGGTGAAAGTGATGGAAGTTGATATTGCCCGGAAACGCATCGGGCTTTCTATGAGGATGGATGACCAACCCGGTCAGGAACCGGAAAAAAAGGCACAACAGCGAACCCCAAGGGCAGGCAAACCGAAAAATAACCAATCAGGGCAGAATAGAAAGCCCCAGCAATCGGCACCGCAAAACAACGTGATGGCTGCTCGATTGGCAGAGGCGCTTAACCGCAAGTAACCGCATTATTAATGTTCATAAAAAAACCCGGCCAAAGCCGGGTTTTTTGCATTTAGACATCAACTCGTTTTATTGAGTTTTATCCAGGCTACCTTCCAGAATCCAGCCATCCCACCATGCTTCGGTAGCAGCAGGATCAACAGCGCCGGAATAGGAGGTCGCTTCCAGGAAATCCAAATCCGCCGTGCGGTTATCCATAACATCGCCGTCGTCTTCATAAGGGCTCAGGTCAACTGCACCACCCAAAACCGCTTCAGCAGCTTCAGATGCGTAGAGATCATTGATTTCAGCAGCAACCATATCTATCAACCCTGCAAAGACCACTGGGTCGTCGTTTTCATCCTGAGCAAACGTGGTGCAGTCACCGATCACATTTTCATAAACCAGTCGGGTATCAACGTTACCATTGGTTCCGGCACCATCGACATCAACACAGTTATTGAACGTGACATCGCCCGCACCACTCATAACCGAGTTAAAGATAAAACCACCGGTAGAGGCTTTCATTCGGTGCAGATCATCCGCCGCACTGGAGCCAAGGAAAGTGGCATTCATGATAAATGGCATGGAGTAGAAATCCGTCGTACCTTCAGTATCCGCTTCAATACCGTTACCTTCGTTCGCATCGGTATCAAGTTGCTCAACAATCAGATACTGGATGTTGCCCTGATAGCCTTCGTCCCAATCAACAGAGTCATCGAGATTGTCGGTAAGAACGACATAGCTCATGTTTACCTTGCCGCCGTACATTTCAATACCATCATCGGCGTTGGCGTTTACCTGGATGTGGTCTATCTGTGTACCACTACCGACACTCATGAAGGAAATACCGTTAATTTCGTTACCTTCAGCGAACTCAAATCCGCCTTCGGTCAGTACCATGTAGGAAATACGGCCGCTGTTATCTTCGTTGTCGAAGCCACCAGCGAAACCAGACTCGCCTTCTGAGTCGACGTTACAGGTAGGGGTGCCAGAACATTCGTTATGCATACCATAACCATGAATGATAATTCCGCCCCACTCACCAGTACCTTCGTATCCGGCATCATCAGAACTGAAGATGATCGGCGCAGTGGCAGTTCCGCGTGCGTCAATGGTAGACCCTCGTGTGATTAACAGGTTGGCAAAGGTACCGGTAGCACCCTTAATCTCTGTGCCTTGCTGAATGGATAGCGTGACTTCCAGTACATCATCACCGCTCTCAAGCAGGCCCTGGGTAGTCGACATTTCCTCGTTACCGTTACCCACGGTTACGCGACCTTCCATCAACCAAACAATATCATTGGTCAGTGTACGATCTTCTTCGATAACAGAAGGCAGTGCACATACGTCGTTGCCCTCGGCGTCGCGGTTTTTCACTGTTGTCCAGCTCGGGCAAAGTTCTGAAGGACCGGATGGAACATCACCATCAGCACCACCATCGCCACTACTTCCACCTGTTGTGGTGGTATCGCCTTCAACGGTAATCGTTGTTGTATCGCCGCCGCTACCGCAGCCGACCAGACCGATTCCTAAAGTGGCAACCAATGCTGCCAGTGTGAGTTTGTTGAGTTCCATAACGTCTCCTAGTGTCTTACGTTTGGTAATAAATCAAATAAGTGAATAAAAATTCTGTTGCCTAAAATTGCCAGTCAAAGCTGATTGAAAAATTGCGGCCTTCACCGTACTGACGAAAAACCTGACCACCCTGTGTGTACTCAACGTCCGTATCCAGCAAGTTGTTAATCTTGGCCTGTAGCGTCCCGCTGGATCCCAGCTCAATGCTGTAGTTGAAATTCACTGACAGGCGCGGTTCCTGAATAATGTCTGGCTGCCCCGAGACACCCACATCGCGGATGCTCTCGCCGTTTTGGTTGAACAGAAGGGTGAATTCCTGACCGTGCTCCAAATCGTCCCAGCCAAAAATCAGGTTGAATGTGTAATCCGGCTGTCCCTGAAGTTTGCGCGTGGGCTGGCCGACAACGACCGATTCGGACTCGATAATGGCCGCGTTACCAGACACAAACAGGGATTGGGTAAAACCTTCGTTTAAGGGCAAGTCGCGACGTGCGTCTATTTCTATGCCGTATATCTCAGCCGAGTCTGCATTAGCAAAAGTCCGGCTATTACCCGCTGTACCAGATGCGGTCAGGGCCACACGTTCGATGGCGTTTTCAATATCCTTGTAAAAAAGTGCCGCTTTTACGGTATCTTCATAGTCACCGTAATACTCCCAGCGCAGGTCGTAGTTATCGATGCTGGAAATCTTTAGAAATGGATTACCACGAACTCGAACATCACTGAATTCGTCGTCGTAGAACACCGCGTTAGAGGTTTCCTTGAAATCCGGCCGTGACACAGTGCTGGATGCCGCAAAACGTAGTTGCTGACCCTCGGCGAAATACCAGTTAATACCCAGACTGGGTAATAACTCTGTTTCATCGAGCCTGGATTGAACGGCTTCCTGGGCACCGGCCAATGCAAAGGTATCTGTTACCTGCTGAAAATCTTCATAGCGAGCGCCGACAATCACATCGAGCTCATTGTTTAAGCTGTTTTCTGCTGAGAGGTAAAGGCTATTAAGATCCAGTTCAGCCTCGTACTCATCGCTGGGAAGTGTTTCTTCGTTAAACGCAAAGCCGGTCGCCTGGTTCCCGGTAACGGTGTCCAGATTAATCACATCACTAAACCGTAGGTTCGGCGAATTCACATCGACGACAAAACGATTGCCCAACCAGCCATAGGTAGCCGACTCGGTTTCCCGCTCGCGGTGAATAGCCTGGGCACCAAATTCCAGCAGGGTATCCCACTGGTCAATCAGCTGCAGATCCCAGTCAAAGTCCAACGACCCGTCCAGATTTTTGTCCGTCAATTCATCCCAACGACGTCCGGCATCTGCCACATTCAGGGTATAGGGCGCATTCTCGGAATTTTGATTAAAGCGAACCTCGCGACGATCCGGCGCATAGCGCCAGGCCTGACTGCCAGTGATCTGCCACTCTGCAGCCAAGTCACTAAAGTAATGTTCACCGCGGATTTGCTGGGACACAAACTGGCGTTCTTCCCAAATGATAGTGTGGTACTGCGTTGGGTTTAACGAATCGCCATCCAGCCCCTGTGTGGTTTTTACCGAGCTCTCGGTATTTCGGGAAATCATGGTGACAGATTCAAAACTGCTATCGCCTATGTTTAACCCAATAGACAACATGCCGCTGAGGTCAATAACGTTGGCTACTTCATCTGTGATGAAGTCATTGGCGATATCACCTACTGTTCCCGTTTCATTGCCAGCGTTGTAAGTTCGTTCAATGCCATTCTCCTGGCGACTCCAGCCATTGCTGTAATTACCTGCGGCAAAAAATCCCATTTCTGCATCGCCAACGTAAAAGACATCGCCGTAGTTGGCACCCAGGGAGAAATCCGGGTTAGCGCTATCAGTCACCAGATCCATGTCATCCAGCAACATGATGCTCGCTATATGATTGAGCTTGGTTTCCTGACCAATGGAAAGTTCATCCCCGGCTTCACTGTCAAAAAGGCCTGATATTGCCTTTACCGCCCCGGGTTCGTTTCTGGCTGAACCATCCTCGAAGCCAAAAAAGTCAAAATCTCCATCAATGGGATCCACGGCCACATCTTTTCCGCTAACCGCAGTGTTGCCGCCCATGCTTACCGAAATTTTCCCAGTGCGCTGATCCGGGAATGCGCGCGTATTGATGACCAGATTACCGCCGGTACTCTCACCAGGCATACGTGCCTGGAAAGTTTTAAGAATATCCAGTTGCTGAACCATGTTGCTGGGAAATAAATCCAGCGGAACGGTCCGTTTGGTCGGATCCGTACTGGGCATGGTCGAGCCATTTAACGTGGTAGTGATGTACCTGCCACCGAGACCCCGAATAAACACATACTTGTCGTCCTGAACGGTAATCGCGGGCATGCGACCGATCGATGCCGCCACATCCGAACCGCCAAAACGCGCCAGTTCTTCAATTCCCATGGTATTAACCACACCACTGGAAAATTCTTCACTTTCTCCAAAGCTGGAAAGGCTCATGGTAGCGACGATGACCGCTTCTTCTATCTGGCCGATCTCAGGCATTGCGATGGATAAGCCAGACATTCTGGATGAGGTGCCAGAAGTCAGATAGACGTCTTCACTCTGTGTTAAATTCGATATCAGGCGAATCTGCTTGTCCTCTACCTGAGTATTGGCATCCTCGTGAGTAACATTCACCCTGTAGACGCCCCTGGGGGCTTCAATGCTGAACTGACCATCCGTGTCTGTAACAACTTCACCAACACCTTCAAGCTCTACAACCGCCCCTTCTGCACCCGACCCAGAGAGATAGACCCGGCCCTGATACACACCGCGAGCAGCATTTGCCCGCTCAGAAGCGGATTCAGACAGGAAATAATGCTCAACGGAGGTTTGCGGATTGTCACTGGCCGAATCGATCATGATAGCCACGTCGACATACTGTCGATCAGCGCTGTCCAGACGCATACTGTGAAGCACCTGTCCATCCTGTATAACCTGCAGGCTATGACCTCCACCCGATAAGTCCATCTCGGCAAGGCCAGCTGACGAAAGTTCTTCTTGTTGCGTACCATCCAGCCTGACCACAGCACCTGATAAAGGGTTTCCATCCCTGGAAACAAAGACTGATAGTTCATTTTCAGCCAATACAGAAAGGGGGGCGATGCCTAGAAAAAGAGCAACCAAACATCTAAAAAAAACATGATTTTTCATTCAAAATCCAGACCAAGAAAACTATGTTTCGGGTTAGCGGAATTTCAAGTTTTAGAGTTGCTGACCACCAAGTCGGAAAGCACCCTGCCTCTAATTCTCGAGCAAGGTAACAGTGCGAGATGACAGCAAAATGCCGGTTTAATGACAACTAAATGACAGGTTATCTTTTGACTAAACGGCGTAATTCTTGGTGATCGCCGTTGTCTATACACTCAGGATTTGAGTAGAATGCAGGGCCCAATTCCAATGTAAAATTGCGCATGGCTGGCAAGAAAAAAGACAAGAAAAAACCCAAGGATTCCCAGCTAATTATTCGCATCAACCGGGTAGAGCGAGATCAATTTCTCGATATTTGCGACGAAATGGACACGACTGCAGCGCGCGAGATTCGGAAATTTATTCGCAAATTCATCAAAAAGAATAAAGACAATGTCGACGACTAAAATGTCGTCTGGAAACATTACGTCGATTGAGTTCTATTCCGGCACAGCCATCCGGTAGCCAAACCCTCGCACCGTTTGCACATAGTTTTCGTAGCCGAAAGGTTCCAGCGCCTTTCGCAGACGACGAATGTGGACATCGATCGTGCGCTCATCAATATACACATTGTTACCCCAGACATTGTTTAACAACTGCTCGCGGGTAAATGCGCGGTTTTGATGCATAAGAAAAAATTCGAGCAGCCGGTATTCGGTGGGGCCCAGGCTGACTGGCTTGCCCGTAATAGTGACCGACCTGGCCGAGGGATCCATAATCATCTCATCGATCGAAATCGGCGAATCCGAAATCTCCGACGCCACGCGACGGAAAATGGTTTTGATTCGGGCAACCAGCTCACGCGGTGAAAACGGCTTGGAGATGTAGTCGTCGGCACCGGCATCCAGACCTTTGACCAGCGATTCTTCCTCGGCTTTGGCCGTCAGCATGATGACCGGGATTTTCTTGGTGTCCGGATTGCGACGCCAGCGACGCAGCAATTCAATGCCTGACACCTCAGGCATCATCCAGTCCAACAGAACCAGATCTGGCAGATCATCGACGATGCTTACCTGGGCTTCGTAAGCGTTCTTTGCCTCGATACAGCGAAAATTCGCCATCTCAAGCGCAACACGAAGCATGTCGCGAATCGCGGCTTCGTCATCAACAATCAGTACGGTCTTGTTATCCATAGATCAAACCTGGTCACAGGGCATAGTTTCAATGCCGCGGATTTTATGAAGCTAATGTGACGTTCACGTGACACTATCTCAATAGTGCCCAAATCTGGCAATAAAATGCGGGGGCAGAGTAATTTTTTACTATGACCCCATATTTACTCAATTTCACCAAATAGCAACAACAGCAGTTAAACTACACCGCTTTCCAAAGTATCAGCTAAAAAATAGTTATGACGAAGACGTACAAAATTGCGGTAGCCGGAACCGGCTACGTTGGCCTATCCAACGCTATATTGCTCTCACAACGCAACGAAGTGGTTGCACTGGATATCGACCAGGGCAAAGTCGATCTGATCAATCAGCGTAAGTCGCCGATTGAAGACAAAGAGATCGAAGACTTCCTTGCCAATAAATCACTTAACCTGAGCGCTACGACCGACAAGCATCAAGCCTACGAAAGTGCGGACTTCGTCATCATCGCCACCCCCACCAACTACGATCCCAAGGCCAACTACTTTGATACCTCCACCGTAGAGAGCGTTATC
>JAURLY010000293.1 GCA_030830945.1 Gammaproteobacteria bacterium
AAGATACTGTTTCATATATAAGCTACTGGTTTACTTTTGTACGGTTAAATTTGCCAAGACTCCATGCAATTAAAAGAAGGCCGGCAAAGATCATAGGCGTGCTTAGCACCTGCCCCCGGGAAACCCAGCCAAACAATAACAAGTCAGCCAAATGCGGATCGGGCGCGCGGGCAAATTCAACCAGAAAACGCATGCTGCCGTAACCCAGCAGGAAACAACCCGATAACAAACCTCGGGGGCGGGGCTTGGCAGAGACAAACCAAAGCAAAATAAAAAGCAAAAGCCCCTCAAGGGCCGCCTCATAGAGCTGGGAGGGGTGACGTGGAAGACCAGCAGGATCGCGAGGGAAAACCATGGCCCACCAACCATCCGTGGGTCGACCCCATAATTCCTGCCCAATAAAGTTACCTATCCGCCCAAAAAACAAACCTACTGGAACCATAGGCGCGACAAAATCCCCGATTTGTAAAAATGCTACTTTCCAGAGACGGGCACTAATATAAAGTGCAACTAACACCCCGAGCAGCCCACCATGGAACGACATGCCGCCTTCCCATAACCTGAACAGCCACAGTGGGTCTGCTAGAAACTGGTCCATCTTGTAAAAAAAGACATATCCCAGACGCCCACCGATCACGACACCTAGCGCGCCGTTAAATATCAGATCCTCAGCTTGTTTGGGCTCTATGGGACTCCAAGGCTTTTTGGCGCGAAATATAAATAGCCGCCATACAATCAAAAAACTCAACAGGTAGGTTAGCCCGTACCAATGGATTTGTAGCGGCCCAAGAGCCAGGGCAACCGGGTCAATTTCGGGGTAGGTCAGCATAGGTTTATAAATTCATCTATTGCGGGATGGGCAATTTATCCCAATCCCGGCGCCACATTGATGTAGCGACGAACTTCTGGATCTGTAACCACTTCCAGCAATGCTTCTCGAACGGCATCGGCATCGGGCAAATGAAGTATTTCCCTGAGCAATAATCGAATTTCAGAAATATTGGACTTGCGAATTACTGCTTTAACCTTGAGTAAGTTAGACGCATTCATGGAAAGGGAGTCATAGCCCATGGCCAAAAGTAATAGAGCCCCAAGTGGATCGCCGGCAAGCTCGCCACAGACACCTGCATTTTTTCCCTCTGCATGTGCAGCCTTGACGACATGATTGATAGCTGAAAGTACCGCCGGGTGCATCGCCTGATATAAATCAGCGACCTGTGGATTATTACGATCTACAGCCAGAATATACTGTGTCAGGTCATTACTACCGACAGAGAGAAAATCAACCCGGCGAGCCAGCTCACGCGCAAGAAATATAGCGGAAGGTACTTCAATCATGGCCCCTATACGGGGCATTTTGATATCGAGATGATCCTCTTCTGTCAACTCGTCATAAGCACGGTAGATTAGCTCCAGCGCCATTTCCAACTCTTTGACGCTGGATATCATTGGGATCAGCAGCCGCAAATTATCAAACCCAATGGACGCTTTCATCATGGCTCGTACCTGCGCCAAAAAAATCTCGGGGTGATCAAGGGTAATTCTTATGCCACGCCAGCCCAAAAATGGGTTTGCTTCCTCTATTGGGAAATAGGGCAGTGCTTTATCACCACCGATATCCAATGTGCGCATCACCACCGGTCGGGGATAAAACGCCTCGAGCTGCTCACGGTAGAATTGCCGCTGCTCCTCCTCAGTTGGAAATCGCTGACGAGAAAAGAACGGTACTTCACTTCGGTAAAGCCCCACTCCCTCGGCTCCGCGCTCAAGTGAAATTCGCACGTCTGCCATAAGCCCAGTATTGACCAGCATGCGCACCTTATGATTATCGAGGGAAACTGCCGGCTCATCCCGCAATGTCTCCAGTTCGGAAAGGAGCTGCCTGTCGTCCTCCCGAATCGCCTGATAATGGCTTATGTGCTCTTCAGTTGGGTTGATATAAACATGGCCCCGATAGCCGTCTATGATCAACTTTTTACCTCGCAGACGACCGTATCTTAGTCCCTGGACACCAACCACAGTGGGAATACCCATAGCCCTCGCAAGAATCGCCAGATGAGAATTGGTCGAACCTTTGATTGACACCAGGCCAGCAAGCTTCTCTACGGGAACCATTCCCAAGGTAGCTGCGGAAAGTTCTTCGCCCACAAGGATGGCATTCTCTGGATATACCGTTTCTTGCTGAACGCTCTCTTGCATGTGACCAAGAACCCTGCGCCCTAAATCACGTAAATCGGCGGCGCGTTCTTTTAGGTAGGCATCCTCCATGACATCAAATTTACGCGCATGGGCAATGATTACCTCGCTCCATGCAGATTGCGCTGAAGCTCCCTGATGAATTCGCTGCTTAACTTCCTTGCCAAGGCTATGGTCATCAAGCATTTGGACATAGGCCGTAAATAAAAGCCGCTCTTGCTCATTGATAATTCCAGACAGGCCGTGTGCCATATCCCAAATATCTTTGCGCGTGCTTTCAACTGCCTGATGATATTCCTCAAGCTCTACTTTGACTGATCGGGCTTCTATCGACTCCACTGCGTAAAGATCAGCAACAGGTGAAATAATCACCGCCTCACCAATACTAACGCCCGGCGCACCAGCCAAACCGTGGAACTCTATCTCTCCACCCGATCCGGACAAAGGCCTAATCAGTTGAACCAGGTCCCCGGTTGATTCCGCATGCGCTATCGTGCCGGAAAGCTGGGCTGAGAGAGTAATCAAAAAGGCTTCTTCGCCTTCATCAAATCGACGCTGATCGACCTGCTGCACAACAAGCACGCCAAGTACATGTCTGTGATGGATAATTGGCACACCGAGAAACGAACTATATCGTTCCTCGCCTGTTTCAGGGATGTATTGATAATTCGGGTGGGAGTCGGCTTTTTCCAGATTGATCGGCTCTTCCCTGCTGGCAACCATACCAACCAGGCCCTCTTTAGGGCCAAGAAATACATTTCCTACCGCCTCCTGGTTCAGGCCGCGGGTCGCCATCAGGAGATACCGGTTGAGCATCTGATCATGCAGATAGATTGAACACACGCTGACGTTGAGCGAACTTTTTACACTGCTGACAATGATCTCAAGCACTTCGCTAAGATCACCTGCAGCGCTAACGCGCTGAACTATAAGCCTAAGTTCTTCTAACATTCGTTAGCCCATTTTTTACGTTCTGCGGCTTTTCTTGCGCCGCTTCATTCCGCGAGAGTTTCCAGAATATCGTTTTCCGGCCACCAGTGCCGAATGAGCCGGGGCAAGTTCCCGCAAAGCCCTTCGATAGACATCCTGTTTAAAATTGACGACATCAACCGTGGGATACCAGTAACTCACCCAACGCCAATCAGAAAACTCAGCCTTATCGCCACAATCGAACCTGATTTCATCCGCAGCGCAACTCAGCTGCATCAAGAACCAACGTTGCTTCTGCCCTATGCACCTGGGTTTTTGTCGCTTGCGAATAAGATGTTCAGGAATGCGATAGCTCAGCCAGCCTCTTGTTTGTGCAATCAGGTTGACTTGATGCGACTCGAGGCCAACTTCTTCAAATAGCTCTCGGTATGCCGCATCAACTGGCGACTCTCCGGTATTCAGCCCACCCTGTGGAAACTGCCAGGAGTCACCTGCTTGTACCCGTTTCGCCCAGAGCACATCTCCCGCACCATTGGCGATAACAATACCTACGTTGGCCCTGAAGCCTTCTGTATCTATCAAAACTGTTTCAACCAGAGCGCATTAAAATGAGCCCTTGGTTGCCCCTCTTTATTCTTCTATTTCTGCCGCATAACCTTCTGCGTCAAGCGTATCATCCAGCTCGGAAATATCATCCGGTCGGATCCGAAAAAACCAGCCATCTGTATACGCTGCTTCGTTAACTAGTTCCGGCTCGTCATCAAGGGCTTCGTTGACCTCTATCACTTCCCCGCTTATCGGGGCAAAAATATCTGAGGCCGCTTTGACGGATTCAACAACGGCGCATTCTTCTAGGGCACTGACATGCTCTCCCATTTCCGGCAACTCCACAAAAACCACGTCGCCAAGTTGCTCCTGGGCGTGATCGGTTATGCCTATAGTGATGGTGCCGTCAAGATTTTTGCGCGCCCATTCATGGCT
>JAURLY010000294.1 GCA_030830945.1 Gammaproteobacteria bacterium
CCACTTAACTCTACCGCTCCATCCTGGGAAGACAAACCTTCAAAATAATTATCCTTGGGCGTGAAGTGTAGGCCGGTTAACTGAGTTAATCGCTCACAAACCCTGACCCCAAAGTCTGCGGGCGTGTTTACCCCGGTACCTACCGCTGTACCACCTATCGCCAACTGGGCGTAACTCATTCGTGTGTTATCCAGGCGCTTAAGACAATTATTAAGCTGTGCTGACCACCCACTCAATTCTTGCGCCATTGTCAGTGGCATGGCATCCATCAGGTGAGTGCGTCCGGTTTTAACAACAAATGCTAGCTCTTCAGCTCGAGAATCTATGCACTCAATGAGGTGCTTTACTGATGGAATAAGCTGTTCACTCAGCAAAAGGGTTGCCGAGAGTGAAATGCAACTGGGGATTACGTCATTCGAACTCTGGCCCATATTGACATGATCGTTGGGATGAATGCGCTCTCCACAGATATTGCTCGCCAGGCTGGCAATAACCTCATTGGCATTCATATTGGAGCTGGTTCCAGAACCCGTCTGAAAAACATCCACAGGGAATTGCCCGTAATGTTCTCCCTGCCATATTTGATCGGCAGATTCAGCAATGGCGGAAGCCTGGGATTCAGTGAGCAGGCCAAGAGCGCCGTTAACATCGGCGCAGGCTCGTTTTATTAAGCCAAGGGACCGTATGAATCGGGCAGGCATTGGTAAACCACTAACCGTAAAGTTGTCGATCGCCAACCGGGTTTGCTCGCCGTATAACTGTGTATTTGGAGAATCATCTACCATTATCAAACTCCCTTAAATAGATTAGCCCAGACTAACGCATTCACAATATTTATTAGTAAATATGCGTGTATAAATTAAAATCATCGTAAGCTTACTAGGAGAAACTATTTAGTTCTGCTATAAGCTTTTTTGCAGGCAGTCTTCATGCCTTCTCACACCCCCGGAGCCATAGTGAACCGCTTTTTCAGTCTTTTCTGTCTATTGTCAGGATTATTTTCTGATTCCTTTAAGCCTGCAAACGCACTTGATCTTATTGACAAAAAACTGCAGTTGAATGCAATGATTTCTTTGTCCTATGACTACATGAACTCCGATGTGGACCAAGCCGCCGCGGATGAATTTTCCGACGACAATCTAGTTGATGATGAAATTGGTTATAGCGGCAACCCAACCCGTCTCAATGCTGAAGGCATTATTCCCGTATATGAGAAATTAGACTTTTTTTATGGTGTTAGCAAGGTTGTGGCATGGGATGGCAGCAGGGATAAGCTTTTAGGAACTCGAAGTTATGAAGCGGGGGTCAGGGGATCTTTCGGCAGCCTTTCCATCGGCAAGCAGGATACGCCTTTTCGAACTGTGGGTGCCCAGTTTGCTATTTTGAGATCCACAGTAGCCCACCGTAATGCATTGATCGGTGCGACCACAGATGAAGGTAACCGTCTAAACCGACGTGCGGAAAAATCAATCTTATGGGTTCAGGACAAAGACTTTGCCGGTGGCAATCTGGAATGGAAGCTTATTTACTCTGCAGACTCCATAAGAACCCGCGGCAATATAGATAACGACAAACGCGCTGTTTGGGGCCTTGGTGTCAGACACAGTTCAAACTTATACACACTGGATCTGGCGTACGAGCATTGGGAGAAAATCT
This sequence comes from Gammaproteobacteria bacterium, assembly GCA_030830945.1. Classification (GTDB taxonomy): domain Bacteria; phylum Pseudomonadota; class Gammaproteobacteria; order Pseudomonadales; family GM7GCV1; genus GM7GCV1. The sequence goes on from JAURLY010000294.1 coordinate 1,657, forward strand.
ACGAATCCAAGATTAATGCGACTCGTGCCGCTATTAAAAGACGTATCAACGATCTTGAGATTGGTTTGCTTTACGAGATCATAAATCAGGACATGGTGCCGGGAGCCATCTCCCCGCCAACGCTAGACCGCAACGCATTCGGTGTTAATGCCGCATATGAAATCGGCAACATCACCTACGGTATCCAAATACTCTCAGCAGAGTCTTATGCCAACTCTAATGATACCGGAGCCACCATGTATTCCATCGGTGCTGAAAAAGTCTTTAACTCATCGCTATCGGGCAGTATTGGCTATACGCAAACCAAAAACGAAGCCAATGGTGCCTTTCAGGGTATTGATGGAATAAGGGGTGATTTGGGAACATTAAACGGCGGTGCGCCCAAGGCGTTTGGGGTAGGACTGCGTTATCGTTTTTAGTCTTTCAATCCTTTATTCCGTATAAAAATATACCGACTACATTAATAATCTAAGTACACACATACTCATATCGGCAACTCATATTGGCAAATATGTAAGTTTTGCTGCAAATAGACTAAACCGTCATAAATACGTCATAAATACGTCATATAAACGACATAAACTAGCGCGCAGTAGCCATCTAATGTACTTATTCTGTACATAGAGGCTGCACTTATTCTAAAAATAACGCCTGGAGAGAGTGTGTCATTACTTAATTCTGTTCGCGAATCTGGAGTTCGCAGAGTTTTCGTTCAATTTTGCCTAATTAATATTTGCACCTTTGCCGGGAGCGCCAATGGGGCAGAAATTGTAGGCAAGCAACTGGAAATCTATGGAACCATTCACGGCTCAATAGACTACATGGACTCCGATGTTCCTGACTCCGTCGCTGATGCCGAATCAGAAGACAAACTTCTAGTAGGTGATTTTGGAATTTCCAGCAACACATCAAAACTTGGCATTAAAGGTGTTCACGATCTAAACGATGAGATTCGACTGCTTTATCAGGCTGAACAGTTTGTTGATCTGGATAACAACAGTGACAAAACCTTCTCAACCCGAAATACCTATCTAGGCGTTGGTGGTCACTTTGGCGAAGTATTGATAGGACGATACGACACACCGTTTAAACTGGTGAGCTCTCGTTACAGTGTGCTTTCAGACACTCTGGGTGATCGCCGTGCAATTCTTGGTGCCAGCTCTACCAAGGGCAATAAGCTCAATCTGCGCGCTGAAAAAATGATCCTTTGGCGCAACAAAACGGCCTTGGCCAGCGGAACCTTCGACTGGATTATCCAATACTCAGCGAAAGCCAATAAAAATAGCGGCGCTGCTGCTAACGACGATCGCACCATGTGGGGCGCTTGGGGACAATGGTCTCGCGATAGTTTTTCGGTAGTTATGGCCCACGATTCGTGGTCCAGTATTTACGATGGAGAAATCGATGCCACCCGTATTGCTACTAAAAACACCTTTGGCAACCTCACCGCAGCGGTCATCTTTGAAACCATACAACACGATTTGGATGCGGGGGGGCAGGGTATGCTTGATCGCAATGCCTGGGGCGCCAACCTGACATACGCACATGATTCCTGGAAGTACTATACCCAGATATTATCTGCATCCAGCTATGCCAATGTTCCTGATAGCGGGGC
>JAURLY010000295.1 GCA_030830945.1 Gammaproteobacteria bacterium
CGGTGGGGCAAAATATAGATAACAATGAGCACATTGTTTTGTTCGTAAAGCTGGCAGAGGGTGTGAATCTGGACGAGAAGCTAACATGTGAAATAAAAGCGGGTCTCCGCAGCCAATGTTCGCCCCGACATGTTCCTGCCAGGGTTGTTCAGGTAACGGATATTCCTAAAACCAAATCCGGCAAAGTTGTGGAATTGGCCATTAAACAAATAATTCATGGCAGGTCGGTTGAAAATATTGAAGCATTGGCTAACCCTGAATCACTGGATCAGTATGTGATCTGGAGTGATTTAAACCTTGGCGACAATAGTAATTCTGATAAAGCCTGAGTAATTCACCCTCGTGAAGCTGTTGAATTAAAAAATTCAGGGCGTCCTACATAAATATAGTCTGTTATTCCCTTGACCCTGTATGGGGTGGTTCCTATAATGCGCGCCCTTCGTTGCCCGGATTACTTTTGATTTCGGTTGAGCCCTTCCAGAGAGCTCGTAAAAACAACAACCCAATTGATGCGGGGTGGAGCAGTCTGGTAGCTCGTCGGGCTCATAACCCGAAGGTCGTAGGTTCAAATCCTGCCCCCGCTACCAACAAAAAAGCCCGAATACCAAAAGTATTCGGGCTTTTCTTTTTTCTGCCAATAGAGCTGTCTAGCTCAATTACTTCTTAAGCGTTGGCCAAAACCTCTTTAATCCTTTTGGCAACGATCCTTTCCTGGCCGGGGTCCATCATCCAGGTGGTTATCCGTACCTCTTCTCTGTTCCCCACCGTTTCAATGGAGGGGTGCCCATCCCGGAGTTTGTTGCGCACGTCCTCTGCAGTCATGTTGATTTTATTTTCGTCCCATCGAATACGAAGACTAGGCACATGGTTGGCATAGGGCGGCACATGTATTTCAGTTTCGACACCATCAACTGAAAGGGCGCTTTCACTGATCAGGTTAATTTGGTCTTCCCAAAGTTTCCATTCCTCATCGTGGTCCCGGGCCAAATACAGTTCCAGTGCAACCATCATGCCCAGTACTTCTTCCTTGTTGACTTTCATACCTCGGCCAATGGTTGTCCCTCTGGGGGGAGTGTGAAGACGCGCTGCTTCGATATATTTTCGATTGCCGAGCGGTAGACCCGCACTTTGGGGGCCTCGCAGTCCTTTTCCGCCAGAAAACGCGACAAGGTCAAAACCCATTCGGGTGAACTTGAACAGGTTTTCAACCGGTGGCACATCGGCAGCACAATCAATGAAAGTGGGAATGCCATGTTTCTTGCCTAAGGCAATGAATTCATCGTACTTGATTTCACCGTCATCCGTTCTGGAGTTCAAAAACCAGAGCATGGCGGTTTTTTCGTTAATGGCATTTTCCAGATCGCGGGCAGTTTCTACCCAGACGATTTTTGCACCGGTATTAATTAATGCATGCGCGTATCCCACTTCATGCGACTTTTGGATAATGACTTCGTCCTTAAGACCGGTGGTGTCCGGTAGTTGAGCTACCTTTTCTTCATCCATCCCACACATGATACCTGCCAGGCCGATGGTCATTGCACCAAAGGCTCCGGAGGAAACCGTGGCATATTCACAATCCAAAAGCTCGGCAATGCGTTCACCCACCTTGTCTTGTAGTTCATCCAGATTGACGTATTCGGTGGCGCCATAAGTAATCGCTGACAGGACTTCATCGTGCATCAGGGATCCGGTCATCGACGTATACGTGCCGGCGGCATTGATGAATGTTCGCAGTCCCAACTCTTTAAAGAAGTTTCTGCCGGCTACTCCGGCGGCGGCATGTTCCGCCGCTGTGGCGGTTGATGCGCCCGTCCCAAGTAATCCGCCAACGAGAGGGAGTGCTGATAGTGATTTCAGTACGTTTCTTCTGCTGCTCATGGTTGCTGCCCCTGATGGTTTAATCGTTAACTGCGGCGATACAGTCTATTTCAACCAGCGAATTGCCTGGCACACCGCCATAGGTGGCAACTGTGGTTCGCACGGGAGGATTTGGCCCGAAACGACCTCTAAAGACTTCGTTCATGGCGTCGTAATCTGCCAAGTCAGCGAGATAGACATTGACCTTTAATACCTGCTCCATCGAAGAACCATTTCTTTCAAGCTCCTCCTGTATTTTCTGCAGGACAATCTCGGTATGTGCCTTGATCTCAAAAGGTTCTACGTGAGCGCCTTTACCAGCAATGTAAAGGGTATTGCCGTGTTTAACTGCTCCTGAAAAAAGAGGGACTCGTGCATTTTGGGTAACTTCGCCAACAACTTCCTTTCTGGCATTCGAAGAGTTGCCTTGTGCTTTAAGTGATCCGGCACCAAAGAGTGCGGCCAATCCCAGTCCAAGTTTTTTGAAGGTTCCCCTTCGAGTGGTTTGATTTTCCATTGGTTATTTCCCCTGTCTTGATGATTTGTTTGATTAATTAATGCTTGTTACCAAGTGCGTTCCTGAAGTAATTCCTGTATCTGTTCTCTTGGAACAGGTAATTCATCCATATGTTCAGTGAGCCATTCTGAGAAGTCTCGTTCGATGTCGTCGGTCCACTTATTATCTATCTGCCCCGGAGTGTATGTGCCTTCTTTTAATCTCTCGACCCCAAACATATCACGAAGCCTGACGACTTCAGATGTGACCACAACCTTTTCTGCCAGGTGCGAGGGTATAAAGATTACCCCTGATTTCTTTGCCAAAACAACGTCGCCGGGTAAAACAGCCGCTGCCCCGATACGGATGGGGTCATTGATGCTGAGTAACATAACCTCGGTTAGAAAGGAGGGGTGCCAACCTTTTACGAAGGCATTGAACCCGTCTATCTGGGAAAGACCGGCCATATCCCGGCTTGAGGCATTGAACACCACGCCTGTTTTTGATTTGGCGTAAATGGCGTTGCCCAAGTTATCACCGATCAAGGTGCCATCCACTATTTTTCCGAAGCCGTCCGCAACATAAACGTCATCTTCCTGAAGCATATCTATGGGCCAAGAATTGGTGTTCCCGATTTGGCCTTCTTCCAGTCCCTTTTGCGTTATTTGTTCGGACACATCTGGACGATTCGGCATGTATTGAACGGTTAGTGCGCGACCAACGAAAGGAGCATCTTCGTGTAAAGGCTGCCAACCACCTTCGTACTGGTTGTGGTATCCCTCGTTTCGCAATACCACCCATGCTTCTTCGATGGAGACACTCTTCATTCGTTCCAGAATATCTTTAGCGACTTTTGGTCTTCCATCTTCAAATCGCTCCCCTTCCCACTGGTGAGTAAGGAAAACAATATCTTCTTTCGATGCCGTTTGGGCTATGGCTGTGTTGCAAACCATGGTTAGTATTAGTGCCAGTTTTAAATAGTTCATTGGTCTGTTTTTGGGTCTTGTTCTTTTGTATATGAGAGTGAACAATACTACTAAATGAAATTGAGTTTTCATCCAATATATGATTTTTGTAATTATTTGCATGCTCGACTACCGGCCGTTTTCCAGTGGGAAAACGCCGGGTAGTTTGTCCAAATAAGACTGCATCAACGCCTTTAGTTCGTCCAGTTTTGCCGACATATTTTCCTCATTAATGACATTCACCTGCTCATCCGGGTCCGTATTTAGATCGTAAAGCTGGTCGGGGTCGTTGTAGTTTGGGTGTGAGTTAATCGCGCCTTGTTCCGCATCCTGCCCTCCCGGAATAGGCGTCATATGGCCAAAAGGAGCCATAGGATCCAAATTGTTGAGGGGGCGCCCGCGCTCTGTCAGGTTGTTATTCATTCTGTCCAGGTTGGCCTGCCGTCCTTCCAGACTCAGGTTTTCAATATTATCGGGATAACGAATTGCCAGATATTTGTAGTTATCCTTGAGCACGGCCCGGGTGTAGCCTATTTCAAAAAACAGGGAGTCGCGCACGGAGTCAGCCTGATTTTCGAGAATAGGTAAAAAACTAATCCCATCGAGCTGATCCGGTTTTGGTGCTCCGGCAAGCTCAAGAATCGTTGGCGTGAAATCAATATTGGAAACCAAAGCTGAAGACTCATTGCCAGCGGGCCATGGCTCATTTCGCCACACAATGCTGGGGTCGTATGCGCCTCCCTGATACAGAGAGCCTTTGGCGGATTGACCGTGGTCGTTGAAGAAGAAAATGATGGTGTTGTCGAGCTCGCCGGTCGCGTCCAGCTTGTCCAGCAGAGCGCCGATTGCATCATCCAGCCAGATAATGGTTTCTTTCCCTTCTACATCATGTTCCCGGGCGCGTCGGGCGATTGAGTCGCTGTCGGGCTGAACATCCGGTGCGTTTTCGAGCCAGCCATTGGGTGTTGCTCTTCGGTCTGCATCCCAGGATCGATGATCGTCAACAGGGATGTGCGGTATGGTGGTGGCAAAATAGAGGAAGAAGGGGCGATCGTCCTTCTCGTCCAAAAAGTTGAGTGCCCCCTCGGTAATCCAGTCCTGATTGTGTACCGACAACGTCATGCTGCCGTTGTAGTCGGGATTGTTTGGGAAAATTCGATCCACATACTCGAAACCTGCGCGATGGATAGCTGTTTCGCTCGCAACACGGTTTTCTTCCATGATTTTTTGTATTTCAGGATCTTCCACATTGGAGGACCTGCTCAACGGTTGCCTGCCAGGAGTATAGATGACGTGGTCTTTGCCCACGAAACCGGTTCGGTACCCGGCATCGGTTAAGTGATGTGCAATGGTTTTTTCCTTAGTGGGCTCTATATATGAATTCCACTGAATGAGGGATTGCCCGATTTGTTCGGTCGTATTTAAAAAG
>JAURLY010000296.1 GCA_030830945.1 Gammaproteobacteria bacterium
ACCATTTCGCCCCAGTTGCCCTGAGATTTGGATTCACCTTTTAGCGCTTGGGTCAGTTGGATAGCATCCTGACCAATTTTGCTGGCCTGTTTGTGCAGTTCCTGAATTTGGCCTTCTAACCGGCTGCGCCCGGCCACGTCTTCGCGGTGGGTGTCTTCAATGCGCTTGCGAAAACCTTCGATCTCTTTTTTTAGTGGATCGAGGCTGGCATTAAGGGTTTTCTGGCTATCGGATTCAAATTTCTTGCGGCTGTCTTCGTAAAGCCGGTTGGTGAGCACTTCGAAGTCTTTTTGCAATTTGGCCTGGGCGTTTTTCAGCTCTTCGTTAAGCTGTTGGTGGTGTTTGAGCTGTTCTTCGGTCCGGGCTTCGGCCACTTTCAGTTGCGAACTGAGTTCGGATTCCCGGCTGCGCGCTTGCTCCAGTTGGCTTAGGGCATCATCCAATTCGAGCTGGGTAGAGGTGAGGTCTTGCTGGGCGCGCTTATGTGCAACCCTCTGGGTATACCAGAGAAAGGCAAAGAACAGCTTCGCTGCTGCCAGTAGGCCACCGACAATAAGAAAGATGATTAAAGAGTCCATTTAGCTTCCGACTGCGTTCTTGTCGAAAGTCTATGCCATCGGGACGATATACGCCACGGCAATGCGCAAGGTTGCTTTTGGACAGGTTTTTTAGAGGGCTATTACGGTAAAAAAAGGGAAAAGCGCCTTCCGGTAACCAATTGAGAAATGGGGAACCCAATCGACGGCTGTTACCGGAAGACATTCCTACTTCTGGGGGGAGAAAAATCCACCAAGGGAAAATCTTTAATTTTTACTGTTCAGGAAGCTACCGAGATACCAACAGCTCTCAGGCTGGCTTCGTGCGAAAGTTCGCGCTTAATGCGCATTTCTGTTCGCAAACGTGAAGAAACAACACGCATCATGTCCACAGCAAAATCCGGATCTTTAACTAATTCGCGAAAACGGTCTTCACAGATCACTGCGACGGTGGAATCTTTTACGGCGTATGCCGTTGCCGTGCGATCTTTTTGATCGATTAGGGCCATCTCACCGAGCACTTCGTTTTCTCGTGCTGTCGATATGTAGTTACTGCCCAGGCGTATTTCGATCTCACCTTCGATAACCGCATACATGTCATAGCCGCGCTCACCCACGGTAAAAATGGTCTCACCGGCTTTGTAACTTCTGTAATTCTTCTCTTCGCTAAAATCAAACATGACTTTTCTCCACCTCTCATCATCAAAGGCGTCTTAGAACACCGTACACAACAAAGCGACCCAGACCATCAAGCTAAGAACAAACGCGCCAAGACGCATTAACACGATGGAAGACGGGGCTTTTTCGCTGTGAACCATGACTGGCATTCATCACACCTCTCTAATAAAACTGCCTAGATGGTGCGCCCGGCCACTGTAAGCAGGCAAGAATTGATCAAAGATTGATCAACCAAAGAGTTAAAAAATGTATGAAATGCCCATGCAGTTTGTGACTTTAGTCCCAAACATGGTCAAGTTTGACGAACAGGCAGAGTCAGAAGAGCAGCCGAACGCGGCCGAATTAACTCACCAGAATTCCTTCATTTTGGTCTCAGCACGTAGCCGATTGATGAGAACCCGAATAATCTGCAAAGCGAAATCGTGGTCTTCCTTTAGCATTTCGATAAAGCGTTCTTTGGAGATAACCGCCAGGGTTGTGGCTCCCATTGCATGAGCGGTTGCACTGCGCGGCTGGCTATCGAGAACCGCCATCTCTCCGAAAAATTCATTTTCGCGCACTGAGGTTACAAATTTCTCACCCACACGCATCTCGACTTCGCCAGTAACCACAGCGTACATGAAATCGCCTTCGTCACCCTGTTTGAAGATAACGTCGCCGTTACTGTAATTCTTGAAGTTTTTTTCCTCTCGGAAGTCAATCATGCAGAGACCCTTTTCCTACCTTAAGCTAGATTTGTTAAGACTCACGATAGTACCAGCATATCCCAGCTCTGAAAAAAACTGTAGCGTCTAATTGATCGATAAAAGCCGTTAATTGCTCTTGCCATCCATAGCCCTTCTGGCGAGAATCACTCGCCATGCAAAGCACACTTGATTCGCCAACTCTTACTGAAACAAAAAACCGTTCGGCGGCGCGCGCGCTGATTTTTGATTCCGGCGTAGGCGCGCTGAGTGTTTTTGCTGAAATCAACAAGCTACAACCCCAGCTGGAATGCATTCTGGCACTGGATAACGCCAGATTTCCCTATGGGGTGATGAATGAAAGTGATTTGCTCGAACGGGTGATTCTGGTCGTTGGCAAGCTCATTGGGCAATATCAGCCCAATCTGTGCGTCATTGCCTGCAATACCGCCAGCACGCTGGTTTTGGACGAGCTACGCAAACGTTATGACATACCTTTCGTGGGCGTGGTGCCCGCCATTAAACCAGCCGCGGCCAACTCCAAAACCCAAACCATTGGTCTTCTGGCCACCCCCGCTACGGTTAACCGCAGTTACACCAACATCCTGATTCAGGATTTTGCCCCCGAATCTGAAATTCTGCGACTGGGAAGTTCGGAACTGGTTTACATGGCCGAGCGCAAATTGCGCGGTGAACCCGTCGACCTGGTGCTGCTTGAAGAAATACTCTCCCCTTTTATCGAACACCCAACCCTGGATACCCTGGTGCTGGCCTGCACTCATTTCCCATTGTTACACGAGGAAATCCGGCAACTGATGCCAGAGCGCATCGCCATTCTGGATTGTGGTGCAGCGATCGCCCAGCGCGTGCGCTCCCTATTGCCCTTGGTTGAAGATCAGCAATTGCGTAACCATCAGTTATTGCTGACCTCGGAAGACATGGATATTGGCGCCATGCGCGCCTATTGCAGTTCGCTGGGCATTAACTCGGCTGAGGTTTTTAAATGTTAAATGAGGTTGCTACGTCACCAACCAATTCCGCACCTCTAACTCTCACTCCCAACCTTCCCCTGGCGCAGCAGCTTCGCCGCGCGAGACTTCTAAAAGCCAATTTAAAAGCCGCTCCCAGCGCCCCTGTGGAGCCACTTCAGCAATGGCTAACTAACCGCATTCAGCCATCACTCCCGCTGGCTACAGACGCTCAACAGCAGCTGATTTGGGAACAGATCATCCGGCAGCACCGGGACAAAGACGAACAGTTTCGTCAGCTGAATCCAGCCGTGCTCGCCGGGAGGGCACTGACGGCCTGGCAAGGCCTGATACGCTGGGAAATCCCATACGAAGAGCTACGCAAGGCAGAGACCGGACAGCTCATCAGCTTTAGCGATTGGGCTCGGGAGTTTGAAACACATCTACAACGCCTGGGAGTCACCACACTGGATTTGGCGCTGAAAGATCAGCTGGCAGCAGGCGTTGTTGCCAGAGAGCAAATGGTTCATCTCTACGCATTTACCGCCCCACCCCCGCCTTTGTGGCAACGCTGGCTGGAATCCAGCTTTGAACGCATCGAAGCACGGGAGTTTGCCGCACTCAATGAACAAGACCGCCATGCCGGCATCGCTGCGCTGGATAACCCCCAAAAGGAGCTGGAGGCCGCCCTTGTATGGGCAAATAACAAGCTGGGAAGCAACCCTTACGCCCGAGTAGCCATTATCGACGCCAATCTGGGCGATAACCTGAAAAGTACCCAACGATTGGCCCGGCAGTATTTTCGGGCAAAGGTACCCACGCATTTTGGACGGGAGTTGCCCCTATCTAATCAGGGCGCCACTCAAATTGCCCTGGCGCTTCTGGCGCTCAACAAACATGAAATTGATCTTCCATATGCACGAATGCTTGCCCAATCAAGACGATGGGGGAATTTTGCGCAGGAATACGATGCCAGGGCCGAGTGGGATCGAAATATATGCGCCCTTAAAGAAAAACAGTTTTCTGTGGTTCGATTTGTAGAGGCGATTGGCGATCAAGCGTTACGTGATTATCTGACCCGCCCCTTTGCCGATAAACGGCAAGCCAAGCGTTTGTCTCCTCTGGAGCACGCAGCCCGTTATCAAGGTCAACTGGATGCCCTTGGGCTATTTGAGGTAAACCCAGCGTTTCATTGGGACAGGTGGCAGCAGGTACTCGATGAATTCAGTGCTTTGGGCCATGTCACCGGCAAGATAGACGTCGACGAGGCCTTGCGTCTGCTAAATCGCAGCGCCGGCAAACCACGAGCCCAATCCAGCCCTGATGGCACCGGATTATATTTTCTCGATACGGTAGAAGCCGCGGCCGATTTCAGTCACATCTGGATTTTGGGAATGAACAGCCAGAACTGGCCGGGCGCACCGCAGCCTAACCCCCTGCTCCCGGTGTCACTGCAAGCCCGCTACCAAATGCCACATGTAACAGCCAGCCAGGAAGCCCAGCTAGCCAAGCAGTTGATCGAGCGCCTGAAATGCGCGGCAAAAGAAACCATTTTTAGTTATTCACGCCTGCAAGATGATCTGGAACAAACTCCCTGTGCCCTGATTGCTGACTTGCCCGTATTTGCCCCAGAGCTTGGCAATAGCCAGAGCTTTGAACAGGTTCAAATGGAATGGGTGGATTGTTCGCTGGCGCCAAAGGTTCCGGAAGAGGAACGGCAAATCAGCGGTTACGACGGCAGCGGCTCGGCCTTGTTGCAAACTATGTCGGCCTCACCTTTCGATGCGTTTGCCCAGTGGCGACTAAAAGCCCATCCGCTGGAAGAACCTCAAATTGGTCTGTCTGCTGCCGACCGCGGGACACTGGTGCATCGCGCGTTGTATCTGGTCTGGCAACAGCTGGGAGACTCCGACAGTCTGCAATCTTCTGACGAAGAACAGATACACAAGCTCTGTCATGAATCAGCCTGGGAAGTACTCAAACCATTTACAAATCGGTTTGGCCGTAACTACGTGCGTCAGGAAACGGACCGGTTGGCCCAGTTGGTTTTTGATTGGTTGCAACTCGAACGCGTCCGACCGCCGTTTGTGGTTGAATCTGTGGAAGAGCCATTGCAAGCGCGCATTGGACCACTGCAATTCAAGATGAAACTGGACCGTCTGGACCGCTTGCCCAATGGAGAGCTGGTTTTAATCGATTACAAAACCGGCATCAGCCTCAGCAGCAAACACTGGTTGGATATGCCGCCACAGGAACCTCAACTGCCGCTTTATGCTCTCACCGTGGAACAAGCGCCGGATGCCATTTGTTTTGCCCAGGTGCGGCCGGACAAAATGCGATTTATCGGCATCGGCCGCGACGCATTGATCGAGGGCGTTACCCCACAGGAAAACTGGGCAGACCTTCTTGAGCAGTGGAAAGGATCTCTGGAAATACTGGCACAAGCTTTTGTGGATGGAGATGCGCGGGTTTTTGAAACTCAGGCTGCTTTTGGGCGTGTGGATGCACTTGCCCCACTGCATCGCTTTGCTGAAAGAGACCAACTGGAAAATTGGCTATCGCAAAATCCGCAGGGAAATCAGTCATGAGCCAGTTGGCTGATATCCGTCCACGCCAGATGGCGATTGACCCCAAAGGATCATACGCCGTCTCCGCACCTGCCGGCTCGGGAAAAACCGAGCTACTGATTCAGCGTACGCTGTCCTTGCTAAGCCGGGTAGAGCAACCCGAAGCGATTCTCGGAATTACCTTCACCCGCAAAGCAGCCAATGAGATGCGCGAACGTGTCAGCAATGCTCTGAACATGGCGCACAACGATGTAGCAATAGACAGTGAACATGAACAGTTGACGCGAAATCTGGCGCTGGCTGTGCTCGACCGGGATCGCGAGATGGATTGGGGCTTGCTGACCAATCCCAACCGCTTGCGGTTCCAAACCATTGACGGCCTGTGTCGACAGCTTGCCAACCAGCTCTGTCTGGAAACCGGAATTGTCATACCGCCAGATATGACGGAAGACCCAAAAGCGCTTTGCCTGTCTGCGGCGGAACGGCTTATCGATTACCTGGAAGACGAAGGGCCCGTGGGCGAGCAGCTGCGCATTCTGGTTGCACATCTGGATGGCAATCTGCAAACCCTGGTTGAACTGATACGGGATCTGCTCGCCAGCCGCGATAGCTGGTTACCGATTGTTGTGCCCGGTCATATCGATGAGGATTACCTGCAAACTCATGTCGATGCCCTAATTGAAGAGGGGCTGATGCAAGCGGCGGAATCACTCATGCCCTTCTTCAGTGAGCTCGAAGAGTTGCTGGATTTTGCCTGTCGGTATCGCGAAGGCGCCAACTGGCTCTCACCCAATCTGGACGCAGAGATCCCAGGAGCCCAAGCCGATCAATTGCGTCCGTGGAAAGCACTTTGCAGCTTTTTGATGACAGGCAGTGGTGAGTTTCGCGGGAGTGTCGACAAGCGACTTGGGTTTCCAACGGAAGCTGAGAATCTGTCAAAAGCGGACGCCAAGGCGCGCAAGGATCATATGAAAGCCCTGCTTGCAGGATTGGCAGAAGATCAGGAGTTAAAAGCCCGGTTACAGCGAGTCAGCATTCTTCCGGAAATGGATCGGGATCAATCCGGACCGATTAACCAAGCGCTGTTTCGCATCTTGCCGGTGGCCGCTGCTGAATTTGACTTGCTTTGTCAGGAACGCGGTGAAACCGACTACACCGCGGTGGCCATGGCCGCCCTGGATGCATTGGGCACGCCAGGTACACCGGACACTCCGGGCCAACCCACCCCTTTGGCCCTGAGACTGGATTACCGCATAGAACATATTTTGGTGGACGAGTTTCAGGACACTTCCAGCATGCAGGTTGAACTGCTGCGACGATTGACAGCTGGTTGGCAGGACGGCGATGGTCGCTCGTTGTTCATTGTTGGCGATGGTATGCAAAGTATATACGGATTCCGCAAAGCCAATGTCAGCCTATTCATACGTGCGCGGCGCGAGGGGATCGACCATGTCCAGCTGCAACCAATTGATTTAAATTCAAATTTTCGATCAGACCAGCAGATCGTTGACTGGGTAAACACCAGCTTTTCGCAGATTTTTCCCGAGCAAGACAATCTGGTACAGGGACAGGTGGCATTCCGGGAGGCCCAGGCCACACGAAACCCAAGTGATTGGGGGATTCAACTAAATGGCTATGCCAGCGAGTTGCAGGAGGCCGAACAGCTCGCCACTGATATTTCGGACAAACTGCAGTCGGGTGAAACAAGCCTAGCGATACTTGTTCGTGGTCGATCACACCTTAGGGAGATCCTCCCCGCATTGAGGGCCAAGGGAATTCAATGGCAAGCACAAAACATTGATCACCTCAGTGGCCGCATGGCAGTTACGGATATACACAGCCTGACTCGCGCCCTCTGCTGCCCGGCAGACAGGATCGCCTGGCTGTCGATTTTACGTGCGCCCTGGGCAGGATTGAACCTGGCAGATCTGCTTGCGTTATCTCAATGGCAAGCCGACGAACTCAGCGATGACAACCCTGCTATCTGGACCAGCCTCACAAACCATGAAGACAACCAGCGCTTAAGTGCCGAAGCACAGTTGTCATGCCGTCGATTAGTAAGCTCATTCGAATCGGCGTTCGAAAATTTGGGCGTTCTCGACCTGCGCTCCGTGGTCGAAAAACTATGGTTCGATCTGGACGGCGATCAGGGGCTGCTGGAGTCACGAGATCAAGAGGATGTCAGCGATTATCTGGATCTTCTGGAACGTATGGAATCTGGCGGGGTTATCGCCGACTGGATGCGCTTTGAGCAAAAGCTGGGAGAGCTTTATTCCCAACCCGATGTCACCGATGGCGCCGTGCAAATAATGACCATTCATAGCGCCAAAGGGCTGGAATTTGATCATGTTTATCTACCTGGCTTGCACCGGCAACCCGGCGGCAACAGTGATGCGCCCCTACTACTTTGGTGGCAGCGCGAGTTTGAAAATGGTGAGGAAGCTTATCTGCTTTCCGCCAAGCCAGCTGCATCGAGTGAGCGAACGCCGGACCTATACTCTTACCTGAAAGCCGAAGAGAACCAACGCCAGCGCCAGGAGACAGCTCGCCTGCTTTATGTCGCCACAACCCGTGCGCGCAAATCGCTGTTTGTCTCGGGCAAGCTGAACTGGGATGACGAGAAAGAAAAAGTGCGCGAGCCGGACAGCCGAACCATGCTGTCTATCCTTTGGGCGCTATACGAGAACGAGTTTATGCAGAGCTTTACGCCCCCCAGTGTGGCTCTCGATAGTTCGGCTCTCGACAGTTCAGACAAGGCAGAAATCAATGTTTTGTCAGGTATCCGTCGACTGCCCCCGGAAAGACCTTTGCCGCAGTGTTCTGAAATGCTGGAGGCCATCAATGACCAAGCATTAGTGACGGGTTCTGAGTATTCACCGCAATCCTATATGGAAAATTATCAGGCCCGCCTTTGTGGTGATTTGATCCATCACAGCCTGATGAGGATTGTCCGCGAACAAATAAATGAGCCTACGCCAGAGATGTTTAGCACTGAATGGAGCAAGGGGCTGGAAAGTAAAGGGCTGGAGGCTGAACGCAAGCAAGCCGTTCTCGACCGATTAAAGTCGATGTTAAACGCGGTTATGGCGGACGAGAAAGGGCAATGGATACTGAACTGGAACCATCAGCAGAGTGCCGCCGAGCTGGAAATGGATTACCTGAATTCATTCGGCGGCCTACAGCGCGCGGTTATCGACCGCACGTTTATATGCGATGGCACGCGCTGGATTGTTGACTACAAATCCAGTACGCCTTCTGAAGGGCAGAAGATGGAGGACTTTGTACAGCATCAAGTCGAAACCTATCGATCCCAGCTTAATCGCTATGCATCCCTTTTTAATGAACCGGTTAAAGCCATGCTTTATTTCCCGGCCATCCCGGCATCCACAGAAGTGGAGTTATGAGCGAATATGGCTGAATCAATGGATTTAAATGAGGAACACCTGATCAAGTTGGCTTGCACCCCCATGCCCTTTGGCAAATACCAGGGATATATGATTATTGATCTGCCAGAGGAGTACCTGCTGTGGTTTCAGAAGAAAGAATGGCCCAGAGGTGAACTGGGCACCCTGATGCAATTAGCTCTCAGCCTGAAAATAGAAGGACTGGAAGGACTGGTGAAACCTTTGAAGAAGACAAATAGCTAATCAGGCCCTCTCAAGAAACGGCTACAAACGCTCCCAATGCTTTGAATTGGCCAGCTTTTCTCTTTCCTTGTCATTAGCGAAATATCGAATATAACCACAATCGCCACATACAACAGGAACGAAGTCGGCTCGAAAGGTTATCCCACTCCCAAGCTTTGGCAGCATATCCGGCAAACACTCAGGGTTGGTACCAATGGTTTTTTTGTATTTATAAACGTTCTCAGAACCACATTCTGGACAGGGTTTCATAGCCTTTTCCTCATAGTTGAGGTCATGGACATCTATCTCGAATGCTGAGGCCAGAGCCTTTTTGGACTGCAGTGATGCAGAGGCCCTCTTTTCAATTCTCTGTACCGTTTTTAAATTAAGCCCTGCTGCAATTGCCAGCCCTTCCTGAGTCCAGCTCCGCTTCATTCTTAGCTGATATACCAGCTGCTCATTTATTTTCATGCCTCGACCTGTATTTTGAAGGCAATGGAACTTTGAGTGAAATTACATGAAACCCCCAACCCAAAAACCCTTTGAGCAGGGGGCATCTATAGGACAGTTATAGGACCTTTATCTGTTGTTAGAATGTTGATACTTTTTTCTGTAGCCGATTCGAAGCTACTTATTCTTCTCTTCAAGAATCATCTGGATTTATCATCCAGCGTCAACTGCATGCCCGATTTCATGGTTTGAGTCGCCAGATGAACTTCTCGCAGAAACATCAACAGGCCAACAATTAATACCAGCATGGCACCCACAAACAAGATAGATATCACCGAACTGAGATTCAAAACGGAATA
>JAURLY010000029.1 GCA_030830945.1 Gammaproteobacteria bacterium
ATAACGTCTTTAATAGTTTTACCGGAAACATCTTTTTGGATAAAGCAAAGCTCCTCTACAGCTTCGGAGTTGTTATAGAACGTTGCACAGTTCTCATCGAGAATGAGACCGCTACTCTCGAGATCTATCTCACGTACCCACCCCTGATCTGAAATAACATAGTCATTTTCTGTCTCAGTGAAGGGGACCCATGCTTGAGGTAGAGTGTCATAGGGTAGGATCCCTAACTTGATGATTTCCGGAAATTCTATTTGACCGCCAGCGTTGGCAATGACATTGCCGTCAAAAGAGAGTGGTTCGATCACTAATCCCTCAACCCAGTCTTGATCGATATATTCTTCACCAGAGTATACGATCACCAGCTCTCCTGATGTCAGTGCTTCTTCAAGGTTAACCACAGAACCAGTCCCAGACTTGGCCCCTGCAATTATATTATTGATTGAACCAGTAATAACCGTTTCAACTTGAGTCTTGATTGCGTCACCATCAAGAAGAGTATCGCCGTTTGAAACTATACTTCCTAGTAATGCTTTTGAGACTTTAATTGCAGCATAGGCACGCTCAGTATCCGTTAGTGAATCAGAGGCAGCTTCATTCATACTTTCAGTTGACGATGCAAGAGCAGTGACAATTGCAGTGGCTGCTATTTTTAAGTCTTCATCATCATTTTCTATGAAGTCATATGCTATCAGCGACGTAGTCTCATCGATGCCAAGAGAATTTTTCACAGCAGCCTCAGCTTCAGTAGAAGAAAGTTTTTTGCCGGATGATAAGATTTCATCAGAGACTAATGTTGTGAATGGAGTAATAACCTGAGCTGCGTTAGAAGGTGCGAGTAGGTTGTAGGCTGATTGAACTGGGCCGGTATCTTCATCAGTAGCATCAGTGGTTACGACAGCAAGGATTTGGGTGCCGGCTGGGACATTTCCACTGTATGTAATAGAGTAAGCTCCACCTTCTCTGGACACTGAGCTGGGCTCGTCAGTATCGCATTTAAGGTTGCTATTAAAGTCGAGGCAAACAGTGGCACCTTGGATATAGCCATCAATGACTACCCCAGAAAAATCTGCTGATGTTCCTGAGCCACCTTGAGAGGAGCCTCCACCAGAATTGGGGCTGGTGGAACTTCCGCTACCACCACCACAAGAGGCTAGGCAAATTAAAAAAGATATTGAGATGATGAGTTTAGATAAGTTCATAATATTTATCTCATTATTCCGAAACTAGGTGAGAATCGGTTGGGTGGTGAAGATTTGATGTGTATACGACAAAAATTTTATCAAAAAATTTGCACAAAAGAACTGACTTCCCCCCCCGCTATTCAAGAGAAAAGAAAAGTTAAATCAGGTACAGTAAAAGATGAAGACTCAAGCCAAAAAGATCAGCCCATGACCAACTCATTACCTAAAAAATGGTAGCTACGGGTGGACTTGAACCACCGACCCCAGCATTATGAATGCTGTGCTCTAACCAGCTGAGCTACGTAGCCAAATTTTTGGAGGCGCGATTTTAGTAGTCTCGCAAAGGATTCGCAAGCTTTTGCCTTTCTCTAGTTACTAATTAATTCAGCCGTTGATTAATTAGATAAACATTGCGATCTATTCGTTTATCGCATGGCAGGCAAGAATAAAACCGCCATAAAGTGCAGACGCGCCTTCGTGAGCCGGGCGACCAATTATGTTTTTCAAGTTATATGCTCTGGGATAGCTATTAAGATAGCTGCAACAGAACTGCCTGACTTTTTGCAGCAAGTATTCTGAGTGCATTACACCACCGCCCAATAGTATTTTGTCCGGCGCATAGCCAAGAATAAGGATCGAGCAAAGATACCCAAGATATTGTGCCTGTAAATCATAAGCGGCGTGCTCAGTAGCCAGGTCTCTCAAGTCGCTGCCCCAGCGAGCATGGATTGCCTTACCCGAGGCCAATCCTTCAAGGCAGTTATTGTGATAAGGACATATTCCAGGGAAAGGGTCTTTCTCGCGGTCCTGGGGAATGGGTATATGACCCAATTCCAGATGTGAGCTGCCATGAAACACCTGACCAGCTTGCACAATGCCCACGCCGATTCCCGTACCTACAGTGACATAGACAACGGTGTTTTGATCCTTTCCATTACCCAGCATGGTTTCGCCCAGAGCGGCAGCATTGACATCAGTCTCCAGTGAAACAGGCACGTCAAACTGCTTCAGTGGTTCGAGCATGTTCACGCCCTGCCAGTTCGTTTTTGGGGTATTCCCCATAGCACCATAGTTGGGTGTTTCAGGGTTCAATTCCAGTGGGCCAAAGCTGGCAAGACCAATGGCAGAGAAGGGTGTTTCGGAATTAGCCTGATTCAGGAAATTGAGGACTTCTGTCCAAGTGGTATTCGGGTCGCGGGTCGGAATACTGACTTTTTTCTGGATTCGTTGGCTGTTTCCGGTAGCAACAACAAATTTCGTTCCCCCGGCCTCGATAGCGGCGAAGTTCATTTCAGTTTCTTGCATCAACATAATCTTTGAGAGCTAGCTATAAGCCTGAAGTATACTGCCATCCAAACTTGAGAGTGTTGTATATGACTGAGCAAGAGGTACAGATCCATGATCTGAGCCACGATGGACGAGGTGTTGCACGCAGTGCCAGTGGCAAAACCTGCTTCATAGCCGGTGCTCTACCTAATGAGACGATTGAATATAAACTTCTCAGGTCCAAGCGTTCCTTCGATGAGGGGATTTGCACTCATGTAAAGGAACCGTCTGCCGAACGTGTGGTTCCTCGCTGTGAATACTTTGATAAGTGCGGCGGCTGTGAGTTACAGCATCTGGATGCCCAGGCTCAGCTGAAATGGAAACAGCATCAATTGGAGTCGATGTTCGCCCGGGCAGGTATTGAAACCAAGCAGTGGATGCCGCCTTTGCAGGCAAATGTTTGGAATTATCGTCGTAGAACACGTCTCGCTGTTGTTTACGAAAAGGGTGGTCGAGTCGCTGTTGGTTTTCGGGAAAAATCATCAAAGCGGGTCGTTGACATTGGACATTGCGAGATTTTGGACAAGCGCCTAAATCAATTGATGCCTGAACTCAAAGGCCTTGCTAACCATTTTAAAAATAAGGGATTGAACGAAATTGAGCTCTCTGCTGGGGATACCCAGCTAGCCGTTTGCTTCTCGCTTAAGTCGGCACTAAATCCAAAAGATGTCGATACCATAAAAGCAAAATTACCCGAAATTCAGATCTGGCAGAAATTGCCTGGGAAGAATCTTCAGCAATTATTGGGTGAGAGAGCAATAAAAACACAGTTGTTAGGCGGTATTGAAATGGAATTCCAGCCAGGTCAGTTTGTCCAGATCAATGGCGCCTTAAACCTGGCCATGCTCGAACAGGCTATTCGATGGGTTGACCCCCGGCCAGAGTAAAATATGTTGGATTTGTTTTGTGGTGGCGGCAATTTTAGTTTGGCGTTTGCCCCGCTCCTTAAATCGGTTTTGG
>JAURLY010000030.1 GCA_030830945.1 Gammaproteobacteria bacterium
AAAGGATATTAGGGCTGTGACCGGCTGCGGAGTTGGCTCTCTTGGGCCACTGGGATTAGACATAAGCGTTCTGGTTGATCGCTCAGCGGCAGCGGCGGCCAATTTTGTTTGTGGAGCAAATAAAGATGGCTATCACCTCAAAAATGCAAATTGGGCCTCCCGTGACGACCTGAATATTGTCGATATCCGCAATGTTGAGATGGGCGATCCCTCCCCTTGCGGCAGGGGATCCATACAGATTAAACGTGGCATAGAAGTCGGTCATATCTTTCAGTTGGGCACCAAGTACAGCGAGGCCTTGAACGCCCGAGTTCTCGATGAAAACGGCAAAGAAGCTACGATTATCATGGGCTGCTATGGTATTGGCATTACCCGAATAGTCGCGGCAGCCATTGAGCAAAACAATGATGACCGGGGCATTATCTGGCCCCAATCTATTGCGCCCTTCCAAATAGCCCTGGTGCCAATCAATTTGCATAAATCTGACGCTGTTGCAGAAGCCTGTGAAGTGCTTTATTCGCAGCTTACCGATGAAGGCTACGAAGTGATTTATATGGATGAGCCCAAGGCCCGTCTGGGCGGCATGCTTGCGGACATAGAACTTATGGGGATTCCTCACCGTCTGGTTGTGGGCGATCGAGGTCTGGAATCAGGTATGATTGAATATCGCTCCAGACGCAGTGATGAAAATCAGGATATTCCTCGTGACCAACTTCTTGCGTTCCTGTCAGAGACCACCCAGTAAAAAAGGCTCTTTGCTAGTGGTTTCCAGATTGCTCGCCCTATTTCTTGCAGGTGCAGCATGTTCAGCTTTTGCGCAGACGCCCCCAGAAAAAATTGATCTGGATCTGCTCGCTTATCTCGAACAGGAAGTACTTGAAGAGCATGGTTTTACTGACTCATTTGAAGCAGAGGTCTGGTACGAAAGCATGTTTCCCCGGCTCCAGGTTTATGAGATCGCCGACGAGGAAAAAATCCAGATTTTACAATCTGTTCATGCGGAATCCCGTTCAAGTGGAATCAGTCCAAATCTGGTTCTTGCTATTATCGACGTTGAGAGCAGCTTCGATCGATACGCCATCTCCAGAGCCGGGGCACAAGGTTTGATGCAAGTGATGTCATTCTGGAAAAAGGAACTTGGACGACCCGAAGACAATTTGACAGACCCTTACACTAACCTGAAATACGGCACCAGCATTCTCAGTTATTATCTTGAGATGTCCCAAGGCGACACAACTGAAGCCCTTTCTCGCTATAACGGCAGTTATCCCCAAACCTGGTATGCAGAGCGTGTATATCGGGCTATGGATAAATGGCAGCACTAACCCAAAGATTGCACTAATTTGGAATTTCATCATATTGACTACAGCATCGCCCCCGAACAAATGTTCAAGGCGATTAGTGCCTTGGCGAATCCCGTGTGGCTTGATAGTGGCAAACCAGCCAGCACTCAAAGTCGCTATGACATTCTCACCGCCCTGCCCCACCAGATTCTCGATGTTGAAGGTATAAATTCCAAAGATGCAAACAGCTTTATATTTGAGGCTCAGTCGCTGCTCGATCGATTTAGAACCAGCACTCAATCAACTACTTGCCCTTTTCAGGGAGGTCTTATTGGATTCCTGGGTTACGATCTTTTTGCCAAGGATTTCTCCCTGGAAAAACCCAACGAGATAGATTTCCCTAAAGCATATTTAGGGCTCTACCTCTGGGCCATTATTTACGATCATCATCGCCAGTCAGCCAGCATGGTCATCCATCCCGAGTGTGACGCAATCACGCGCGAAGTGATCCTCGGCTTACCAGGCAAAGCGGCAGAGTCATTAGCGGAAAATAACTTCAGGCTGACCAGTACATTTGCAGCATCAGAAAACAAAGAAACCTACTTCAAAGCCATTGGAAAAATTAAAGACTATATTCACGCTGGAGATGTCTATCAGGTTAACTACGCGCAACACTTTCAGGCAACTTATTTAGGCGACACCAGTGGCGCTTACCTAAGCCAGAGAGGCCTACATCCAGCGCCATTCTCTGCCTATATTGGCATAGGTGATAAAGCGGTTCTCTCCCACTCACCTGAGGAGTTTCTCAGCGTTCTGGGGCGTGAGGTACAAACCCAACCGATCAAGGGGACAGCACCGCGGGCCCGAGATCCCAAAATTGACCAGCGCAATGCCGATGTGCTTCAGGCCAGTGATAAAGACAAGGCCGAGAATCTAATGATTGTCGATTTGCTGCGAAATGACCTAGGCAAAGCCTGTAAGCCGGGATCAATTTCCGTCCCCAAGCTTTTTGAACTGCAGAGCTTTTCTAATGTTCACCACCTCGTCAGTAAGATTCGTGGGTCAGTCGCGGATAACGTCAGCATTTTGCAGTTAATTAGACACTGTCACCCGGGCGGCTCTATAACTGGTGCGCCAAAAAAACGATCCATGGAAATAATAGATGAACTGGAGACCCGGTCTCGCAGTCTTTACTGTGGCAGCATTGGCTACATTAGTCTCTGTGGTCACAGTCATACCAGCATTGCCATTCGCACCATGGTTGCCGATGGAAAGCATATTCACTGCTGGGGCGGCGGAGGCATCGTCGCTGATTCAAATGCCGAAAAGGAATATCAGGAAACCTTCTTTAAAGTGGGCCCTATAATGAAAAGTCTTGAAGATACCTATCTAAACACATCTGCTCTCTCCTACAGCTGATTAGCAAATACGGTCCTAACCGGGTTTTATATGATTGATCGCAAACATCACCAGATTGTTTTTTCTTTTTTTATGGCGTTGCTTATGTCTTGCATCATGTCATTTGTCATCACCATTTTTAATATCGGTTTTGTACCTAACCTTATTAGCATTTGGTTAAAGGCCTGGTTGTTTGCATTCTCAGTTGCATTTCCGACAATCATTTTTGTAGTTCCTATTGTCCATAAGCTGGTTAACCTTGTTTTGAAAGAAGAGCCTTCGGACAGCTTAGATTCAAATCAGGCTCAGAAATAAGGAGTTTTTGTATGACCGAAAAAATAAATGAAAATGCTCTATTGGCACTAAAAATAGCTTTTACTTACATGCCCAAGGCGATTGAAGTCACCAAATACGAATATGGTGATCGGTATGAAAACGTACTAGAGCACATCGAGACTGTCAGAGAGACTTTGCTGGAAAACGATGTTGACCCAGAAGAGGTTTACGGCGAAATAGATCCAGACAATACACCTAATTCTTCTTACTAACGGTGAGTCAGGCTTGAAGACCTATCATAGTAAGGCGCCAGCTTTTTAGACGTTGCTTTACAAGCTCAAATTACGATTACTGGCCTTGATGAATTCAGCCTTGAATTCTTCGTAATTCTTCGCAACTGGGTACTGTGGGAATTCGTCAATTACATTTTGTGGTGGTCGGAACAAAATGCCAGCGTGAGCTTCTTCCAACATGGCGGTATCGTTGTAGGAATCACCCGCTGCAATACAGCGGTAATACATGCTCTTGAATCCGATCACTGCCTGCCGCTTGGGGTCTGCCTGACGCAACTTGTAGTCCACAACCTTGCCGGTTGCCTCATCCACAATCAGATTGTGACAAAGCAATGTTGGATAACCCAATTTCGCCATAAAAGGTCCAGCAAACTGGTAGAACGTATCGGAAAGGATAACCACCTGGAACCGCTCACGCAGCCAGTTGATGAAGTCATGTGCGCCATCCAGCGGCGACATAGTACCAATGACTTCCTGGATTTCATTCACGCCCAAACCATGATGTTCAAGCAAACCCAGACGCTGCTTCATTAGCACATCGTAATCGGGAATATCCCTTGTAGTCGCCTTGAGTTCTTCTACGCCGACTTTTTCGGCAAACTCAATCCAGATTTCAGGGATCAGTACTCCTTCGAGGTCAAGACATGCGATTTCCACGCGCGTTTCTCCAGCTAGGTCGTCAAAAAATTAAGGCGGGCAAGAGTAATCGAACCGAGGAAAAATACAAGAACCGGAGACTGATTTAGTACTCAGGGAGCTCGATGTGTCGGAATAACTGCTCTAATTCATCTTTGCCATTGCACTGGTGAGCTTCATCAACCATTTCCTTGGTGAGATGCGGACAGAATTCCTGAATGAAATCGTACATAAAACCGCGAAGAAACGTACCGCGACGAAAACCAATTTTAGTGACACTGTGTTTGAATAAGTGACGAGCATCAATCATCACCAGGTCCTTATCGGCTTCCGGGTCGTAAGCCATACGCGCAACGATTCCCACGCCCAAGCCAAGCCGCACATAGGTTTTAATAACGTCAGAATCTGATGCCGTAAAGACCACTCGCGGCTTTAGTTCTTTTTCCTGAAACGCCTGATCCAGTTGAGAGCGCCCGGTAAAACCGAAAACATAAGTAACTAACGGATACTGGGCCAGATTATCCAGTGTTAAGAAAGATGTCTGGGCAAGTGGATGATCCTTAGGTACTAAAATACAGCGATTCCATTTGTAGCAAGGCATCATGATCAGGTCGACAAAGAGCTCCAGCGCCTCTGTAGCAATAGCAAAATCGACTTTCCAGTCGGCTGCCATCTCGCTTATTTGCATGGGAGTCCCCTGATGCATTTGTAAATCGACGTCGGGATATTTGGCAATAAACTTTTGAATAACAGGTGGCAAGGCATATCTTGCCTGCGTATGCGTAGTCGCGATCGCCAAAGATCCACTTTCCGGGTCGTTATGTTCCTGACCAATTTGCTTAATATTGTCGACTTGATGCAGAACTTCCGCAGCCACTAGTAAAATCTCTTCACCTGCGGGGGTGATACGCGTTAAATGTTTACCGCTGCGGGAAAATATTTCGACGCCCAATTCGTCTTCCAATAACCTAATCTGCTTGGAAATGCCCGGCTGGGAGGTATAGAGACTGGCAGCAGTCGCCGAAACATTGAGATCATTTCTTGCCACTTCCCATATATAACGCAACTGCTGTAATTTCATATTGTTTGATTCGTTTGGTTATAAGCATACAGTGCGCATATTTGTTTTTTTGGTCAAGCATTTTCATAAAGGTCTTATCCAGTCAGTTTTCTATTCCGAAGCTAGGATTCTTTGTATGATCACCCTATCCATACCAACTTGATACTTATCCCTACCCTAGAATGCCAATTTCAGAAACAACGATTCTTCAGCGCAGCAAAAGTATTATCTCCAGTGAGATAGATGGCGAAACGGTCATGATGGATAGCGAATTTAGCAATTATTACGGCCTAAAGAGAATTGGCACCCATATATGGCGCCTGCTAGAAAATGAACTAAGCGTACAGAGCATATGCGAAGCACTTACCAGCGAGTACGATGTCAGTTACGAACAATGTCTGGAGGACATACTGCCTTTCCTGGAAGTATTGCGCGAACAGCAGATGATCGAGGTTCAGAATTAATTCCCAGAGACCCTACGTGAGGAAGCGTTGAACTTTTCAGAAAAGATTTGTCATTTCTATCAGCTTCCAGGAGAACGCAAGCTTTGGATGCTGGTATTTTTTATCGGTTCGCTACTGAGCTGGTTTGCTATCCGTATTAGCTCCTCACAAACCCTGGCCAGAAAAATGGGCGACCAA